>NZ_JAZAQP010000014.1:0-47343 GCF_036231725.1 Pseudomonas sp. JH-2
CCCCGACAGCACGTCCCTGTGCTGATCGGGGCTCTAGCGACATCCATGTCGCATGACCTCCTGAGCGCCGGTTTCGCTCGGCCTCCTGAAGGGGCGTTCCGGTGCGCTCGGATGTTTCGCTGGAAACCCGTAGGGCGCATAACGCCTACGGCGTTATCCGCCAAATCGCGGACGGAGTCCGCTCCTACGGTTCCAGGAAGCACGATCGTAGGGGCAACCGTCTTCTGGGCTCCGTCGTTCGCGGGAGTGACTGGATCGAAATTCGCGTCTCCCATCTCGCCCCATTGTAGGAGCGGGCCCTGCCCGCGAATCGCGCGCAGGGCGCGCTCCTACAGGTGGGACAGCGGTGGCGGGGTAGGACTTTGTCCGCGATTGGACTCCCCGGCCACGCCGGACACCCCGGTGGCACGGATGGCGGCGGATAACCGCGAACGGTTATTCGCCCGGACTTGCCGGCTGACGCTGCGTTATCCGCTTGCTCGGGACAGCCCCCTCTCCCGCTTGCGGGAGAGGGCTGGGGAGAGGGAGCGGGCTCAACCCCAAACCCCACTCCCACCGGCAGACACCAGACACAACACCCCACATAAACGGCATTACGCCACCCACGACCACCATCAATAGTGCGGCGGCGGCGCCTCGTCCTCGGCGATACCGACCTGCCCCTGCAGGTCGTCCAGGCGCTTGAGCAGCGCCTGCATCTGCAGACGCAGGCGCTCGATCAGGCGCTCCTGCTCGTAGACCACGTCGCTCAGCGTCTGCAGGGCATCGTCCTGGAACGCCAGGCGACTCTCCAGGTCGGTCACCCGCTCTTCAAGGTTCATGGCATTCACTCCTCGAAACGAAAGCCGTCGCCCAGCGCCATGCGCAGCTTGCCGCGCACCGCCAGCAGTTCCTCGGCGGTGTAGGGGCGCGCCGGGTGCCGGCCCCAGACGGGGCCCGGCCAGGCCGCGTCGTCCCGGCGCCGCACGATCACGTGCATGTGCAGCTGGCTGACCACGTTGCCGAGGTTGGCGACGTTCATCTTGTCGGCCTTGAAGGTGTCCTTGAGCACTTCCGCCAGGTGGGTGGCCTCGCGCCACAGCTCCTGCTGCTCGTCCGGCGCCAGCTGGAAGATCTCGCTGACATCGACGCGGCGCGGCACGAGGATGAACCAGGGGTACTGCGCATCGTTCATCAGCAGCAGGCGGCTCAGGGGAAAGTCGCCCAGCGCGATGGTGTCCTGCTGCAGGCGGGAATCCAAGACGAACATCTGACTTCTCCTGTTCGACCAGTCTTTGAAGGGAAGCTTAGCCCCCTCGGGGGCGCCGGGCGCGCAGGATACTAGAGGCAGGCGCGGAACGGCAGCCACGGCGCAGTTGCGCGGCACCCTATTCGTGCACTGCGCCAAATCGGGGCACTTTCCGACAACAGGGAAGCACGGGCATCTGCTGTCTACTGAAAGGAACCTGGCAGGAAAACCCCGGTTTCTCGAACGAACCTGCAACCCCGGACAAGCGCCGGGCGTGTAGGAGAAGTCGCAAATATTTCCGCAACATCTTGAAATCCGCGCGCCAACGGCATACACCGTGCAGCATCCGGAGCGATGGCGAAACCTTCGCGGAGCCGAAACGGCTTTTGAGCACGGATGTTGCTAGATGCTCGCCACCGGGAAGAACAACAAAAGCGCGGATCGCAATTGAACAAAAAACAACCAGAAGATACGCGACACCACCAAGGGGAAATAAAACAAGCGAGCGTCAAGTCGTCGCATAACCAGATTCTCAAGATGAGACCTACTTGGAAGCGACACTTGTCATACATGTTTGCGACAGTGCCATAAAGAAACCGTTTGAAGTTTCCGGCAACTATCGCCAAGACAACACGCGTGCTATAAGTTAGCGCCGACAAGAAGAACGAGCCGTCACCGCGGCACATAAGTGATGGCAGATAATTTCAAAACCAAAGGAGCAATCACGATGAAAGTGATGAAGTGGAGCGCCATTGCCCTGGCGATTTCTGCAGCCACCTCGCAACTGGCCATGGCCGAAGCCTTCGTCAGCGATCAAGCGGAGTCCAAAGGCTTTGTCGAAGACAGCAGCCTGAACTTCCTGGTCCGCAACTACTACTTCAACCGTGACAACAAGAACGGTAGCACTGACCAGCGCGACTGGACCCAGGGCTTCTGGGGTAACTTCAGTTCCGGTTTCACCCAAGGTACCGTAGGTTTCGGTGTTGACGCCTTCGGCTATCTGGGTCTGAAACTCGATGGCGGCAGCGGTTATGGCGGCACCGGCAACCTGCCGGTCCATGATGACGGCGAAAAAGCAGACTCCTTCGGCAAGGCCGGCGCTGCGCTGAAGATTCGCGTATCCAAAACCGAGCTGAAACTGGGTGACATGCAGCCGACCGCTCCGGTATTCGCCGTCGGCGGTACCCGTCTGCTGCCGCAAACCGCCAGCGGCATCAGCCTGATGAGCAGCGAAATCCAGGGCCTCGACCTGGAAGCCGGTCACTACTATTCCGGTACCGGCCAGGACACCACCAACCGCGACGGCAAGCTGACCGCTACCTACGCCTGGTACGGTGACGAAAACCTGGACGCCCGCACTGTCGATTTCGTTGGCGGCAAGTACGCCTTCACCGACAACTTCAGCGCCTCGCTGTACGGCTCCAAGTTCAAGGACGTGTGGAACCAGTACTACACCAACCTGAACTACACCCTGCCGATCGCTGACGATCAGTCCCTGGGCTTCGATTTCAACTACTATCGCACCACCGATTCCGGCAGCGCGAAAGCAGGCGACATCGACAACAACACCTTCTCGCTGGCGGCCGCTTACACCCTCAGCGCACACACCTTCACCCTGGCCTTCCAGAAGGTCAACGGCGATACCCCGTTCGACTACCTCGGCGTAGGCGACAACAACGCCGGCGGCGACTCGATCTTCCTCGCCAACTCCGTCCAGTACTCCGACTTCAACGGCCCGGGCGAAAAATCCTGGCAGGCTCGCTACGACCTGAACATGGCTGAATACGGTGTACCCGGCCTGACCTTCATGACCCGCTACATCACTGGTAAGGATATCGATGGCACCCACATCGACCCGACCAGCGTGTATGCAGCCTACGGTTACGGCGAAGACGGCAAGCACCACGAAACCGACCTGGAAGCCAAGTACGTGGTTCAGAGCGGCCCGGCGAAGGACCTGTCCTTCCGCATCCGCCAAGCCTGGCACCGCGCCAACACCGACCAGGCCGAAGGCGACAACAACGAGTTCCGCCTGATCGTCGACTACCCGCTGTCCGTTCTGTAACCGGAACGACCGCAGGTCAAGAAAAGCCCGGCCCCGCGCCGGGCTTTTCCTTTTCCGCGCCTCGTCCCGCCGCGATATCCGGCTCCCCCGGCCGCGCCCTGTACGGCGCTGGGCACGCACCGTACAATGCCCCGTCCCTTTCTTTTCCTCGCTATCGAATAACGGCCAACCATGCGTACCAGTCAGTACCTGCTGTCCACCCTGAAAGAAACCCCTGCCGATGCCGTGGTGATCAGCCACCAGCTGCTGCTGCGCGCCGGCATGATCCGCAAGCTGGCCTCGGGTCTGTACACCTGGCTGCCGATGGGCCTGCGGGTGCTGCGCAAGGCCGAGACCATCGTCCGCGAGGAAATGAACGCCGCCGGCGCCCTGGAAGTGCTGATGCCGGCCGTGCAGCCCGCCGAGCTGTGGCAGGAGTCCGGCCGCTGGCAGCAGTACGGCCCCGAGCTGCTGCGCCTGAAGGACCGCCATGACCGCGAGTTCTGCGTCGGCCCGACCCACGAAGAAGTGATCACCGACCTGGCGCGCAACGAACTGTCCAGCTACAAGCAGCTGCCGATCAACTTCTACCAGATCCAGACCAAGTTCCGTGACGAGATCCGTCCGCGCTTCGGCCTGATGCGCGGCCGCGAGTTCATCATGAAGGACGCCTACTCCTTCCACATGAACCAGGAATCGCTGCAGCAGACCTACGACGGCATGTACGCGGCATACTGCAAGATATTCACCCGCCTGGGCCTGGATTTCCGCCCCGTGCAGGCCGACAACGGCTCCATCGGCGGCAGCGGCTCCCACGAATTCCACGTGCTGGCCAACTCCGGCGAGGACGACATCGTCTTCAGCGACAGCTCCGACTACGCCGCCAACATCGAGAAGGCCGAGGCCATCCCGCGTGAAACCGTGCGCGGCGCCGCCACCGAGGAACTGCGCCTGGTCGACACCCCGGACACCAAGACCATCGCCGACCTGGTGGAGAAGTTCGGCCTGGCCATCGAGAAGACCATCAAGACCCTGGTGGTGCGTGGCGCCGAGGAAGGCAAGCTGGTCGCCCTGGTGGTCCGTGGCGACCACGAGCTGAACGAGATCAAGGCCGCCAACCAGCCCCTGGTCGCCAGCCCCCTGCAGATGGCCAGCGAAGCCGAGATCAAGGCCGCCATCGGCGCCGCCCCCGGCTCCCTCGGCCCGCTGAACCTGCCGCTGCCCTGCATCGTCGACCGCTCGGTGGCCCTGATGAGCGACTTCGCCATCGGCGCCAACCTCGACGACAAGCACTACTTCGGCGTGAACTGGGAACGCGACCTGCCGCTGCCGGAAGTCGCCGACCTGCGCAACGTCGTCGCCGGCGACCCCAGCCCCGACGGCAAGGGCACCCTGGTGATCCGCCGCGGCATCGAGGTCGGCCACATCTTCCAGCTCGGCACCAAGTACAGCGAGGCGATGGGCCTGTCCGTGCTCAGCGAGCAGGGCAAGCCGGTCACCCTGATCATGGGCTGCTACGGCATCGGCGTATCCCGCGTGGTCGCCGCGGCCATCGAGCAGAACAACGACGATCGCGGCATCCTCTGGCCGGCCGCCCTGGCGCCCTTCCAGGTCGCCATCGTGCCGCTGAAGTACGAGACCGAAAGCGTGCGCGCGGCCACCGACAAGCTCTATGCCGAGCTGACCGCCGCCGGCTACGAGGTGCTGCTGGACGACCGCGACAAGAAGACCAGCCCCGGCGTGAAGTTCGCCGACATGGAGCTGATCGGCATCCCGCACCGCATCGTGGTCAGCGACCGCGGCCTGGGCGAAGGCACCCTGGAGTACAAGGGCCGTCGCGACAGCGAGTCGCAGAACGTCGCCGTGGCCGATGTCATGGACTTCCTCAAGGCGAAGATCGGCAACTGAGCAGCGCGATGTCCCGAAGCACCACCCTCAAGGTTGCCGCCCTGTGCGGCAGCCTTGCATTGAGCGGCTGCGCCAACCAGATGTCGCAGCGCAGCGAGCACGAGGAACGCGTCGAGCGCAAGCTGCTCGACCACAGCCTGCAGATCGACGTCGGCGAGCCCGGCGTCCTGCAGCTGCCGCAGCGCCGCGTGCGCGTGCAGGAGCAGAAGACCTTCGAGGTCACCACCTTCGAGGTCACCCGCCGCTACGACCGCTACACGCCCTACCAGGGCTGGCGCGAATTCTACGAAGTGCCGCTGGGCGCGGTGACCTTCGTCGCCGGCATCGGCGCCAACGTGGTCAACGTGTTCGCCCTGGGCAACCTGCCGGAAAGCGTCACCCGCGGCTGGATCAGCTACGGCATCGACGGCATGAACCCGTTCATGAACGTGCAGTCCAACGGCCGCGCCGAGCAGAACCTGGCCAACATCGACGAGCAGCGGCGCAACAGGCACACCGAGTACTCCAGCCTGCCCTGGGCCGAGCGTCCGGTGCAGGTGAGCGTGGGCAAGGAAACCCAGGAACTGCTGACCGACCGCCACGGCATCCTGCGCCTGAACCTGCTGGACAGCCCCTTCAGCGACGACGCCGTGTACCGCGCCGGGCGCCTGCAACTGAGCGTACGCGATGCCCAGGACAGTGCCCATGCCGAAGCCGGCCTGCTGGTCAGCCCGACGCTGCGGGGCAAGCTGCACGAAGCCCACGCGCTGATCTACGACGACCTGGAAGGCGAAGACGTGCAGCACTGGGTGCACCGCGTCAAGCGCCTGTCCGACCTCGGCCTGGAAGAGGAAGCCAGCGAGCTGGAACAGAGCCTGATCGAGCTGACGCGCAACGATCCGGAGCTGCAGAAGGAATTCCTCCAGCACCTGCTGAGCGACGCCGGCCGCCTGGCTGCGGACCCCGGCGCCAACAACTGAGCCCGCGCCGGCGCATCGGGCGCCGGCGCCGGGTTCAACGCCGGACGATGAAGCCGGTGATGCCCTGGGCCGGCATGTCCTGCAACGCCACGTCCGTCACCTGGGCCTTCTCCGGCCCCTGGTGCAGCCACTCGCGCAGCGCGTGGACGGCACTCTCCTCCCCCTCGATCAGCACCTCGACCCGCCCATCGGGCAGGTTGCGCACCCAGCCGTCGATGCCCAGCCGGTCGGCCTGCTCCTGGGTGCCCTGGCGGTAATAGACACCCTGCACGTACCCACTGACAAAGCCATGCATGCAGATTCTCGCCATCAGCGTTTCTCCTCCTGCAGGGCCAGCAGGCGCGCCTGTACGCCGCTGGCCGTCTGTTCGCCCAGCATGCGCTCGCGCACCTGGCCCTTGGCGTCGACTATGTAGGTCACCGGCAGCGCCTCGCTGTGCGGCAACTTGAAGCGCGGCGCCGGGTCGTCGGCCAGCACCGTGTAGCGGATGCCCAGGTCCTGCGCGGCCTTGCTCAGCTCGGCGTCACGCAGGCCATCGTAGTTGACGCCCAGCACCCGCACGCCCTTGTCCCGATTGTCCTCCGCCAGGCGATTGAGCTCGGGCACTTCCTTGCGGCAGGGCACGCACCAGTCGGCCCAGTAATTGATGACTAGCCACTGGCCATCTAGGCTTGCTGTGGGTACCTTCTTTCCATACTGATCGACGCCGTAATCCGCCGAGCAGCCGGCCAGGATCAGGCCGGCCAACAGTCCACTGACAAAACGGAGCCGTACTCCCATGCCTTCAGTCCTCGTGTATGCGGGGTGGTCATGATGCTCTCAGCCCTGCGCCTGGAAGTGCCGGACATCCTGGAAGACAACGGCGACGCAGCGAGCAACCTGGCGGCAGGACTGGCGCAAGCCCGGCGGCTGCCCTTGCACGAAGGTCTGCAGCACTGCCTGGGCGTCCTCTTCCGGCTCAACCGTTGCGTCCTGACCTTACTGGAAAGGCAGCGCGCGCTGCAAAGCCTCGCCGAAGAATATCGCCACTACACCCGGCTGATCCGCGCCGAGAAGGCGCCCCCGGCGCTCTTCGTGCACCTGTGCGGCGAACTGGCCGCCGGCTTCAAGCGCCTGCTGCTGCAGATACTCAACGGCCACAAGCCCTCGCGCCCGCACCTGGCCTGGTGCCTGTACATGGCCGAGCACTTCCTCGCCCAGGCCCTGCTGCGCCACTACCAGCAGTACCAGCAGCCGCCGGGCTCGCTGTGGCGCGACAGCCACCTGCTGTACTGGATAGGCGAGTACCAGCAGTGCCTCGACGAACCCATCGCCGCCGCCTTCGAACCCACCCCGGCCGGCACCCTGCGGGGCCTGTACCAGCAGTCCCTGCTGCTGGCGCTGAGCAACCCCTTCCACCTCACCGAGGGCGAGGCGCCACACCTGTTCAGCGCCCTCGCCCCGCTGGCCGGCCTGGCCCGGCTGCAGGACTGGGACGACGAGGAAGAGGAACAGGACGGCTACCTGGTGGACCTGGGCGACGATCGCCCCTGCCTGGGCTTCGACCAGAAGCCCGCGGCACCGGCCGAACAACTGCGCCGCCTGGAACTGGGCGCGCTGCTGATCGCCCTGCACGACCCGGCCCCCCTGCGCCCGGCGGCAGAGAACCAGTTGCTGGAGCGGGTCCGGCCCCACTGGCTGGGCCACCAGCCGCGCCGCCATACCCGCGCCGAGAAGCAGGCGAGCTGCCAGGTGGTGATCGGCCTGACGGCCATCCAGGCCCACCTGCTGGCTGGCGCCGCCAGCAGCTGCGAGGCGCAGATGGCCGACTGCAGCCCCGGCGGGGCCCGCATCGTCTGCCAGGGCAGCCAGGCGCAGCGCCTGCCGGTCGGGCAACTGCTGCTGATCCTCGACCAGCCGGGCTCGCCGATCCTGGCGATGGTGCGCTGGCGCCACCTCAACGGCGACGGCCTGCACCTGGGCCTGCGCTTCCTCAAGGGCCTGCCACGGCCGGCGTGGCTGCGCCGCACGCCTGACGCACAACGTCACCCGGCGGTCCTGCAGAGCACCCCCGAACCGGGCAACGGCTGGTACCACGGCATCTGGCTGCCCCAGGGGCAATTCGTCGAGGGCGAGAACCTCTGGCTGCAGTTGGCCAGTTTCGACAACCAGACCATCCTCCCGCTGCCCACGGCCAACCTGACCACGCCACTGGTCAGCCGGCATCCGCTGCGGCTGGGCTGATGTCGCCAATTGGGAACCAGATCACAGCCGGGATCGGCAACATGCACGTTTTGCCGGCTTGACGCTTCCTATAATGCCGAGGCTTGCGGAAATTTACTTTCCGCATGTCCTACACGCCCTGTCGAAGAACATGCTGGCGCAATGTACGCCGGCCGATGCCCATTCATGGAATAGACCGATGCAGCCCACGGATCAGATCGTCAGCCGGGTGCCCGAACACATCGTGGCCAATGCCAGGCCCCTCGGCATGGGGAACGGCGGCCGGGCTTGCGACTACAACGTCGCCGCCTGGCTGCAGGTGCCGGGCATGGCCCAGCTGCCGGTGACGCTGCTGGCCTGCTACGGCGACGGCGAGCGGCAGCACGAGGTGGTGATCGACCACGGCACCCTCAATGCCAGCGGACGCATACTGCTGTCGGGCATCGCGCGGCTACCGTACCGGTACAGGATCGACAACCTGCAGATCAGGCTGCGTTCGGCGGTGGGACTCTCGCGCCTGACGGTGGAAGAACTCTTCGTCCAGGCGGTGGAACAGATCGCCAGCGACCAGCGGATCAACGCCGGCCAGCTGTCGTAGCTTTCAGCCCAGCTGACGGGCGGGTTCGCCAACGGGCTCGGCACTGCCGGCGGCCTGCTCCTCGAGCGCGGCATGGACGCTGGGCAGCAGGGACTCCGGCCAGCTGCTGAACTGCAGACCGGTGATTCTATTCAGCCGCTCCAGGGCGCTCTGCGGGTCGCGCTGGTGCAGGTGTACGACTTTGTTCAGGTCTTTGTTCATGAAGATGCGGGCCTTCTCGGAACTTCTGGGGAACACCACTGTCCTGAACCGGCTATAGCCAGAAGCGTGCCAAACTTTCGAGGCCCGCGATTCCACGCATTTCCATCCCCGTCCCGCCGCTACCGGCATTGCGTTTCGCCGCAAACTGACCTTTTACGTCACCTGGAATGTGACGGACTCAACCATTCTGCGAGGCTGCCGCCGAACAGCGCCTCGCGCTCCGCCTGATAGCGCTGCAAGGCCTCGCGGAGCGGCGGGTACCAGTCGTCCGGCAGGCTGTCCGGCAGCGTTTCCAGGCAGGGCAGCGGCCAGGGGCAGCGGTTGAGCAGGCGATGCAGGCTGTAGCTGCCCAGGTCGCGGCAGAGCACCCAGGTATCGTCGCTGCCGCCCGAGCGGCAGACCATCTGCTCGCGTTCGAGGAAGGCCAGCATCTCCTCCCATTCGTCCTCCGGCAGCATCCAGCCAGCCCGGTGCAGGTGCGCCAGGCGCGTCGCCTCGCCCTGCCGCTGGCGCTCGTAGAACACCCGCAGCACGCCCAGCAGCACCAGCAGCCGCGGCAACGCCCGGCGCCGCCACAGGCGCGTCGAGGACAGGTTGCAGACCAGCTCGGCGCCGAACAGCACGATCAGCCAGGACAGGTAGATCCACAGCAGGAACAGCGGCACCGTGGCGAAGGCGCCATAGATCAGCTTGTAGCCGGGGAACAGGCCGACGTAGAGGCCGAACAGCGACTTGGCCGCCTCGAACAGGAAAGCCGTCAGGGCGCCGCCGGCCAGGGCATGGCGTGGCGGCACGCGGGCGTTGGGCACCGCGGCGTAGATCAGGGTGAAGGCCGCCACGCTGAACAGCAGCGGCATGAACTTCAGCAGCATGCCGGCACCGGGCAGCGCATGGGGCCCGGACAGCAGCGACAACGAAGTGACGTAGGTGGAAACCGCGAAGCCGGCGCCCAGCAGCAGCGGCCCCAGGCTGAGGATCGCCCAGTACAGCAGGAAGCGCGTCACCCCGCGGCGCGGCTTGCGTACCCGCCAGATTTCATTGAACACGCGCTCGATGGTCACCAGCATGCTGAACGCGGTGACCGCCAGGAAAGCCACCCCCAGCCAGGTCAGGTGGCGCGCCTGGACGATGAAGGCGCGCAGGTAGGTCTCCACCGCCTCGCCGGTGGACGGCACGAAGTTGTGGAAGATGAACAGCTGGATGCGCTCGCCCATGCCTTCGAAGGCGGGAATGGCCGAGACGATGGCGAAGGTCACGGTCATCATCGGCACCACGGCGAACAGCGTGGTGTAGGTCAGCGCGGCGGCGTGGCTGCTGACGCGGTCGGCGCGGAAACGCTGGAGGAGATACCGCCAGAACTCGATCAGGTTCTGCAGGCGCGGGTGCATGCTGTGTCCTTAAGTCGCGGGGCCGCCGGCCCGGCCGAACGCCGATGGTTCAGCCAACCCTCGGGAGGCGGTTAGAATAGCCGCCACTTTAACGGCCCAGCGAGCCCATGGATATGAGCCAACTGACACTTTTCCACAACCCGCGCTGCTCCAAGTCCCGTGGCGCCCTCGAACTGCTCGAGGCGCGCGGCCTGGCCCCGACCATCGTGCGCTACCTGGAGACGCCGCCCAGCGCTGCCGAACTCCAGGCGCTGCTCGGCAAGCTGGGCATAGGCGCGCGCCAGCTGCTGCGTACCGGCGAAGAGGAATACAAGACCCTGGGCCTGGACGACCCGCAGCTCAGCGACGCCCAGCTGATCGAGGCCATGGCCGCCCATCCGAAGCTGATCGAACGGCCCATCCTGGTGGCCGGCGACAAGGCGGTGATCGGCCGGCCGCCGGA
Organism: Pseudomonas sp. JH-2; assembly: GCF_036231725.1. Lineage (NCBI taxonomy): Bacteria > Pseudomonadati > Pseudomonadota > Gammaproteobacteria > Pseudomonadales > Pseudomonadaceae > Pseudomonas > Pseudomonas sp. JH-2. The sequence goes on from NZ_JAZAQP010000014.1 coordinate 10,971, forward strand.
GAAGGTGCTGGAGATCCTGCCTTGAGCGCGCCCTACATCCTGGTGCTCTACTACAGCCGCCATGGCGCCACCGCCGAGATGGCCCGGCAGATCGCCCGGGGCATCGAACAGGGTGGCCTGGAGGCGCGCCTGCGCACGGTGCCGGCGGTGTCCACCGAGTGCGAGGCGGTGGCCCCGGACCTGCCCGAGGAAGGCGCGCTCTACGCCACCCTGGACGACCTCAAGGACTGCGCCGGCCTGGCCATGGGCAGCCCGACGCGCTTCGGCAACATGGCCGCGCCGCTGAAGTACTTCCTCGACGGCACAAGCAGCCTGTGGCTGACCGGCGCCCTGGTGGGCAAGCCGGCGGCGGTGTTCACCTCCACCGCCAGCCTGCACGGCGGCCAGGAGACCACCCAGTTGTCCATGCTGCTGCCGCTGCTGCACCACGGCATGCTGGTCACCGGCATCCCCTACAGCGAACCGGCCCTGCTGGAGACCCGCGGCGGCGGCACGCCCTATGGCGCCAGCCACTTCGCCGGCGCCGACGGCAAGCGCGCCCTGGACGAACACGAGATCACCCTGTGCCGCGCGCTGGGCAAGCGCCTGGCCGAGGTCGCCGGCAAACTGGAGCGCTGAATGGCCCGCAAGAAGAAACCCCTGCCCTCCCTCGAGCACCTGCGCCCGCGCCTGGCCGCGAGCCGCGCGGTGAGCCTGGGCAGCCTGCTGGCGCTGGTCCTGCTGATCCTCATCTGGGGCCTGCTGTTCACCGACGCCCACGGCGCCCCGGACTGGGTGCCGAAGGTGTGGACCGCGCTGAAGCTGCTGCCGCTGCTGATCATCGCCCCGGGCATGCTGCTCGGTAGCGCCCGCGGCCACGCCTGGGCCTGCTACGTGGTGAACCTGTACTTCATCACCGGGGTGCTCAACACCTTCGAACCGGGCCAGCGCATCTACGGCTGGGCCGAGGTGCTGCTCAGCGTCAGCCTGTTCTGCGCTGCGCTGCTCTACACCCGCTGGCGCTTCCAGTACGAGCGCAAGCTGGCGGGGGAGGATTAGACCCTGTAGGAGCGCGCCCTGCGCGCGATTCGCGGGCAGGGCGGACCCATCGTAGGAGCGAGCTTGCTCGCGAACAGATTCCGCTGCGGGGCCCATTCGCGAGCAAGCTCGCTCCTACGAAAAGCACCTCGGCGCAACGTCGTAGGGCGAAGAGCGTACGGCTCCCGGTGACTTGCAGCTTTTGGCTTGCAGCTTGCAGCTCCCCCGAAGGGGCCTACCAGCCCAGCGTTTCCTTGAGGAAGGGAATGGTCAGCTTGCGCTGCGCCTGCAGCGAGGCCTTGTCCAGCTCGTCCAGCAGGTCGAAGAGGAATTCCATGCTGCGTGCGCCGCGGGTGAGGATGAAGCGCCCGACTTCGTCGGTCAGGTGCAGGCCGCGGCGCGAGGCGCGCAGTTGCAGGGCGCGGAGTTTTTCCTCGTCGGTCAGCGGGTGCAGCTGGAAGATCAGCGAGAGGGTCAGCCGCGACTTCAGGTCCGGCAGCTTGACCGGCAGCTCGCGCGGCGGCATCGAGGCCGCCAGCAGCAGGCGGCGGCCGGCGTCGCGCAGGCGGTTGAACAGGTGGAACAGCGCCTCTTCCCACTCCGGCAGGCCGGCCAGGGCCTCGATGTCATCGAGGCAGACCAGCTCCAGCTGTTCGAGGTCGTCGAAGATCGCCGGGCCGTACTGCACCAGTTCGGCCATGGGCAGGTACACCGAGGTCTCGCCGTACTGCTCGAAGCGCAGGCAGGCCGCCTGCAGCAGGTGGCTGCGCCCCACGCCCTCGACGCCCCACAGGTAGATGAGGCTTTCCGCCCAGCCGGCGTCGCAGTCGCACAGCCGCTCGACATACCCCAGCGCCGCGGCATTGGTGCCGGGGTAGAAGTTGGCGAAGGTGGCATCGTCGCGTAGGCGGATGCCCAGGGGGAGCTGCATAGGTTGTTTCATGTGCCGGGCGGGGCTTTTCTTCGAAAACGCTTACAGTGAAGCCGTACGGATCAAAAGTGTAACCAAATCATCATTTTGGCGCATCCGAAAAGGCGCCGGAGGCGCAGCATACTGCGAATCCGGCGCCAGGCCCACCCGCGGCGTCACTACCAGCGGAAACGCATGACGTTGCTCGGCGCCGCGGGCTGCGCCGGCAGCGGCTGGCCGTTGGCGTCGAGCGCGGGCTGGGCCGGCTCGGCCGGGGCCTCCTGCAGGTGCGCCAGGCCCAGTTGGGCGCGCAGCTGGTCGGGGCTGGCGTTGAGGCGGTATTGCAGGTTGTCGCCCTGGGCCAGCAGCAGCTTCGCGCCCATGGGGTCGAGCAGCTTCTGCAGTTGGGCATAGCGTTCGAGGTTGGCCCCCTGCACCTGCAGGGTCAGGGCGCTTGCCGCGCCCGGCGCGCCGACGAAACGCGGCGCCAGGCGCTGGCTGACCGCCAGCATCACGGCATCGGCCAGGGCGTCCGGGCTGTCGCCCTGGGCCTGGCCCTGCTCGCGGGAGTCGCCCAGCCACAGGCGCCATTGGGCCTGCCACTTGCCGCCGTCTTCCTTGGCGTCGACCGCCAGCAGGCCGTCGGCGGAATAGCGCTCGGAGGCGGCACGCAGCGCATCGGGCTGCGCCGCGGTGATGTTCTGCGCGGTGCCCACGCCCTGCTCGGAGAGGTCGGCCATCGGCAGCAGCAGCGGCAGGCCACGGCGCTGGGCGGCGCGATTGAGCGGCGCGGCGCCCTCCTGGCTGTCGCCCACCAGGCTGCTCCCGGCGGCGTTTTCGTTCAGCCACCAGGCCAGCAGGCTCGGGCGGTTGGCGCCCCAGACCGGCAGGCCGGCCTGGCGCAGGGCGTTGTTCACCGAGGTGGGGTCGAAGTCCACCACCAGGGCCAGCGGCGGGCCGTTCTCGTAGCCGTACTGGCTGATCAGTTGCTGCGGGTCCTTGAAGTAGCCGGCCAGCGCACCGCTCTGGATGGCGCGGGGGTCGCCGGTCAGGCGCAGCACCAGGGTCTGCAGCGCGCGGGACAGGCCGGCGCTGCGCTCGTCCGGCTGCTGCGAGGCCACCGGCTCGTGCACCTGGTAGAGGTCGCCCGGCGCGGCGGCGAAGGACGGCAGGGCGAGCAACGACAGGCAGAGGATCAACAGGCGGGCGGTAAGTCGCATGACAGGCTCTCGACGAACGGAAAAGGAAGGGAACGGCACCTGGCAAGCCCCTCCGGAAGGCCTATACCTTAAACAGCCCTCCGGTCAGCGGCAACAGCGCGAGATGGCCGCTGCCGGGCAAGCCTGATAAAATCCCGCGCCTCCCGCGAGGTCGCCGCGAATCCTTCGCGCCGCGGCCGGCAGACGAATCACTCCTATCTACAGGCCTGGATACATGAGCAGCAAGCAACCCTCGTTGAGCTACAAGGACGCCGGTGTGGACATCGACGCCGGCGAAGCCCTCGTCGAACGCATCAAAGGCGTCGCCAAGCGCACCGCGCGTCCTGAAGTCATGGGCGGCCTGGGCGGCTTCGGCGCGCTCTGCGAAATCCCGGCCGGCTACAAGCAGCCGGTGCTGGTGTCCGGCACCGACGGCGTCGGCACCAAGCTGCGCCTGGCGCTGAACCTGAACAAGCACGACAGCATCGGCCAGGACCTGGTCGCCATGTGCGTCAACGACCTGGTGGTCTGCGGCGCCGAGCCGCTGTTCTTCCTCGACTACTACGCCACCGGCAAGCTCAACGTCGACGTCGCCGCCACCGTGGTGACCGGCATCGGCGCCGGTTGCGAGCTGGCCGGCTGCTCCCTGGTGGGTGGCGAAACCGCCGAGATGCCCGGCATGTACGAGGGCGAGGACTACGACCTGGCCGGCTTCTGCGTCGGCGTGGTGGAGAAGGCCGAGATCATCGACGGCTCGAAAGTGGTCACCGGCGACGCCCTGATCGCCCTGCCCTCCTCCGGCCCGCACTCCAACGGCTACTCGCTGATCCGCAAGATCATCGAGGTCGCCGGCGCCGACATCGAGGCCACCCAGCTGGGCGGCAAGCCCCTGGCCGACCTGCTGATGGCGCCGACGCGCATCTACGTCAAGCCGCTGCTGCAACTGATCAAGCAGACCGGCGCGGTCAAGGCCATGGCCCACATCACCGGCGGCGGCCTGCTGGACAACATCCCGCGGGTACTGCCGGACAACGCCCAGGCGGTCATCGACGTGGCCAGCTGGCAGCGCCCGGCGGTGTTCGACTGGCTGCAGGAGAAAGGCAACGTCGACGAGCACGAGATGCACCGCGTGCTGAACTGCGGCGTGGGCATGGTCATCTGCGTCGCCCAGGACCAGGTCGAGGCCGCCCTGGCTTCCCTGCGCGCCGCCGGCGAGCAGCCCTGGGTCATCGGCCGCATCGACGCCTGCGCAGCGGACGCCGAACGCGTGGTGCTGAACAACCTGAAAGGCCACTGATGTCCCGTCCTTGCAATGTCGTGGTGCTGATTTCCGGCTCCGGCAGCAACCTGCAAGCACTGATCGACAGCCTGGCCGACGGCGCCACGCCGGCAACCATCCGCGCGGTGATTTCCAACCGCGCGGATGCCTACGGCCTGCAGCGCGCCGCCGCCGCGGGCATCGCCACCGAGGTCCTGGACCACAAGGGCTTCGCCGACCGCGAAGCCTTCGACGCCGAGCTGATCCGCCGCATCGACGCCCACGCCCCGGACCTGCTGGTCCTGGCCGGCTTCATGCGCATCCTCAGCCCGGCCTTCGTGCGCCATTACCACGGCCGCCTGCTGAACATCCATCCCTCGCTGCTGCCCAAGTACAAGGGCCTGCACACCCACCAGCGCGCGCTGCAGGCCGGTGACGCCGAGCACGGCTGCTCGGTGCACTTCGTCACCGAGGAACTCGACGGCGGCCCTCTGGTCGTACAGGCGGCAATCCCGGTAGAGTCGCAAGACACGCCGGAGACGCTCGCCGCGCGGGTGCACGTGCAGGAGCACCTGATCTACCCGCTGGCCATGCGCTGGTTCGCCGAAGGCCGTTTGCGCCTGGGCGAGCGAGGCGCCATGCTGGATGGCCAGGCGCTGCCGGCCACCGGCTACCCGTTCCGAACCTAGGAGATTCGCGATGCGTAGAGTCCTGCTGTTCCTGATGGCCCTGCTGACGTTGCCGGCCCATGCCGCCTCGTTCCAGATCAAGCCGTTCGAGGCCAGCTACACCGCGGACTGGAAACAGATGCCGCTGAGCGGGACCGCTTCCCGCAGCCTCAAGCAAGGCGACGGGGGCAGCTGGGAACTCGACTTCCAGGCCTCCATGCTGCTCGCCAGCCTGAAGGAGAACAGCTCCTTCAAGGTCGAGGGCGACACCTACCTGCCGCAGACCTACCACTGGGCCCGCGAGGGCCTGGGCAAGAACAAGTCCACCGACCTGCAGTTCAACTGGGCGCAGAAACAGGTCACCGGCAGCGACCGCGGCGACACCGTGCGCCTGCCGCTGAACCGCGGCCAGCTCGACAAGTCCACCTACCAGCTGGTGCTGCAGCATGACGTCGCCGTCGGCAAGAAGAGCATGAGCTACCAGGTGATCGAGGGTACCGACACCGATACCTACGACTTCCGCGTGCTCGGCGAGGAGAAGGTCGCCACCCAGGCCGGCCAGATCGACGCCATCAAGGTCGAGCGCGTGCGCGACCCGACCAAGAGCAACCGCAAGACCGTCCTCTGGTTCGCCAAGGACTGGGACTACCTGCTCGTGCGCCTGTACCAGCAGGAGACCGACGGCAAGGAGTACCAGATCATGCTCAAGGACGGCACCGTCGACGGCAAGCAGGTCAAGGGCTCGTAAGCGCCGCCGCAACGAAAAAAGCCGGGCATCCCAGGCTGTGTGAAAACCTCAGGATCGGTCCCACTGGTTAAAAAACAACCTGGATTTCGCGTTTCTACGTGGATTCTGGATTGGCTGAATAGCCAAGCCTCTTCAGATTTCACGTAGGAACGCGCTCTTCGAAGAGCCGCTCGGTTTTTCACACAGCCTGATCCGCCCGGCTTTTTCGTTTCTGCCCGTGTCACCACATGAGGTCGTCGGGCACCACGTAGTCCTTGTATGGATCGTCCTCGTCCGGCTCGCCGCTGGGCTCGTTGAGCAGCACCACGCGGCGCTCGTCGCGCTCCTGGATGCGCAGCGCGGCGTCGCGCGGGACTATCTCGTAGCGCCCGTCGTAGCTGACGATGGCCAGGCTGCCGCGGCTGAGCTTGTCGCGGATCAGGGCGTTCACCGCGATGCGCTTGACCTTCTTGGCGTCGACGAAGTTGTAGTAGTCGTCACCCTCCATCTTGGGCAGGCGGGTACCTTCGATCAGTTGCTTGATCTGCGCGACGCGGGCCTTCTTCTCGGCCTTCTCCTGCTGCTGGCGGTTCAGCTCCTGGTCACGGGCCAGCTTCTCGGCCTGGGCCTGCAGCGCGACCTGGCGCTGGCTATCGTCCTTCTCGGCCTGGCCCTTGTGCTCCAGGCGCTGCTGTTTCTGCTTCTGCTTGCTGGCCTGCTTGGCCTGCTTTTCGTTGACCAGCCCGGCTTTCAGCAGCTGGTCACGCAATGACATGCTCATTGGCTAACGACTCTCCGACAGCCCGCGAACTTTGACGCAGGACAATTCTGACGTGGCGGAAAATTCAGCGGCGACGCGCGCTGAGGGTATAATCCTCGGGCCTGTGCCGGCATTGCGCAAGTGGCCGGCCGTATTTCAGTCAAACAGGGCGGACTCGCCACCCCATGATCAAGCTCCTCGTCCTCGCGATCCTCGCCATCTTCCTCGTCGCCATCCTCTACGTGCACCTGCGCGGCAAGGTACGCCTGCCGTTCCTGCGCCAGGTGGTCAACCACTCGGCCTGGTTCGCCCCGTACAACTCGCTGATGTACCTGAATTCCAGCGTACCCTCCAAGCCGTACCTGGACCGCGAGCGCTTCCCGGAGCTCGACAAGCTGCGCGACAACTGGCAAATGATCCGCGAGGAAGCCGAGCAGTTGTTCGACGAGGGCTACATCCGCGATGCCCTGAACAACAACGAGGCGGGTTTCGGTTCCTTCTTCAAGAAGGGCTGGACGCGTTTCTACCTGACCTGGTACGACGGCCCCCTGCCCTCCGCGCAGCGCCTGTGCCCGAAGACCGTGGAGCTGGTCAGCAGCATCCCCAACGTCAAGGGCGCGATGTTCACCCGCCTGCCGCCGAACAGCCACCTGAACAAGCACCGCGACCCCTACGCCGGCTCCCTGCGCTACCACCTGGGCCTGGCCACGCCGAACTCGGACGCCTGCCGCATCTTCGTCGACGGCCAGCCCTACGCCTGGCGCGACGGCGAGGACGTGATGTTCGACGAAACCTTCGTGCACTGGGTGAAGAACGAGACCGACGAATCGCGCCTGATCCTCTTCTGCGACGTCGAGCGCCCGCTCAGGTCGCCACTGCTGACGCGCATCAACCGCCGCGTCAGCGCCTTCCTCGGCCGCGCCACCGCGCCGCAGAACGTCGACGGCGAGCGCGTCGGCGGGATCAACCAGGCCTACTCGGTGCTGATCCGCATCGGCAATGCCGTGGGTGGACAGGTGAAGAAGTTCAAGCGGCGCTATCCCAAGGCCTACCGCATCGGTCGGCCGATCCTGGCGGTGGTGCTGCTGGTGCTGCTGTTGCGCTGGATGTTCGGCTGAACCGCCCCGAGCCCGGCGTTCCAGCCAACGGCGGATAACCGCGAACGGTTATTCGCCCTACGTTCCAGGACAGTCCGCGCAGGGCGCATAACGCCTCCGGCGTTATCCGCCGAATCGCGGACAGAGTCCGCTCCTACAGGAAGCACGGGCGTAGGAGCAACTGTCTTCTGGGCTCCCTCGTTCGCGGGAGTGACTGGATCGAAATTCGCGTCTCCCATCTCGCCCCATTGTAGGAGCGGGCCCTGCCCGCGAATCGCGCGCAGGGCGCGCTCCTACAGGTGGGACAGCGGTGGCGGGGTAGGAGCAACTGTCTTGCGCCCCGCGCCGATATGCTCTTCGTAGGATGGGTTGAGCCTTGGCGAAACCCATGCGGCCATGGCGATGGATACCGCTTCGCTCAACCCCTCCTACGCCGCCCCCTTGCAACCCGTAGGGCGCATAACGCCCACGGCGTTATCCGCCGCCGCCGTCGGGCACCGGCGTTCCGGCCGGCGGCGGATAACCGCGAACGGTTATTCGCCCTACGGTCGAGCATGGTCGTAGGAGCGGACTTTGTCCGCGATTGGACGCCCCGGTGGCACGAACAGCCCAGCTCGCTCCTACGAAAAGCAAAAAGCCCCGCACCGCGGGGCTTTTTCGTAACGCCGGCGAACCTAGCCACACCCCAGCGGGTTCTTCTCCTCGCGCTTGGCCTCGCCCCAGAGTGCATCCAGCTCTTCCAGGCTGCATTCCTCGGCCTTGCGGCCCTGGTCGCGCAGGGCGCTCTCGATGTAGCGGAAGCGCCTTTCGAACTTGCCGTTGGCCGCGCGCAGGGCGGTTTCCGGGTCGACCTTCAGGTGCCTGGCCAGGTTGACCACCACGAACAGCAGGTCGCCGACCTCCTCCGCCTGGGCCTCGGCGTCGCCGTCGGCCATGGCTTCCAGCACCTCGTCCAGTTCCTCGCGCAGCTTGTCCACCACCGGCAGCGCCTCCGGCCAGTCGAAGCCGACCTGGGCCGCGCGCTTCTGCAGCTTGGCCGCGCGGCTGAGGGCCGGCAGCGCCGCGGGCACGTCGTCCAGCAGCGACAGCTGCACCGGCTCGGCGGCCTTGGCGGCGCGTTCCTCGGCCTTGAGCTCTTCCCAGCGCTGCTTCACCGCCGCCTCTTCCAGCTTCGCCGGGTCAGGCTCGCCGTACAGGTCGCCGTCGGGGAACACGTGGGGATGGCGGCGCACCAGCTTGGCGGTGATGCCGTGGACCACCTCGTCGAAGTCGAAGCGGTTTTCCTCGCGGGCCAGCTGGGCGTAGTAGACCACCTGGAACAGCAGGTCGCCGACCTCCTCGCGCAGGTGGCCGAAGTCGCCGCGCTCGATGGCGTCGGCGACCTCGTAGGCCTCCTCGATGGTGTAGGGGACGATGCTCGCGTAGTCCTGCTTGAGGTCCCAGGGGCAGCCGTGCCGCGGGTCGCGCAGGCGGGCCATGAGGTGCAGCAGGTCGTCGAGCTTATACATCCTTGCCACCCGCGCGGTCGCGCCGCGCCTCGATGATGTTGGGCAGTTGCGAGATGCGCGCCAGCAGGCGGCCGAGGGACTCCAGGCCGGGGATCTCGATGGTCAGGCGCATGGTCGCGGTGTTGTCGTCCTTGTCCGAGCGGGTGTTGACCGCCAGCACGTTGATGCGCTCGTTGAGCAGCACCTGGGACACGTCGCGCAGCAGGCCGGAACGGTCGTAGGCGCGGATGACGATGTCCACCGGGTAGGTCTGCACCGGCACCGGGCCCCAGCTCACCTGGATCATCCGCTCCGGCTCGCGGCCGGCCAGTTGCAGCACGGTGGCGCAGTCCTGGCGGTGGATGGTGACGCCGCGGCCGAGGGTGATGTAGCCGACGATGGGGTCGCCCGGCAGCGGCTGGCAGCAGCCGGCCATCTGCGTCAGCAGGTTGCCCACGCCCTGGATCTGGATGTCGCCGCGCTTGCCGTGGCCGATGCGGCTGGGCTTGCGCGGGATGAGTTCGAGCTGCTCGTTGCCGCGCTCCGGCTCCACCAGTTGCTGCGCGTAGCTGACCACGTGGGCCAGGCGCAGGTCGCCGGCGCCGAGGGCGGCGAAGAGGTCCTCGCCGGTCTTGTAGTTGGCCTTCTCGGCCAGCTTCTCGAAGTCCACCGGCGGCAGCGCCAGGCGCCCCAGCTCGCGCTCGAGCATGGCCTTGCCGGCGGCGACGTTCTGATCGCGGGCCTGCAGCTTGAACCAGTGGACGATCTTCGCCCGCGCCCGCGAGGTGGTGACGTAGCCGAGGTTCTGGTTCAGCCAGTCACGGCTCGGGCCGCTGTGCTTGCCGGTGATGATTTCCACCTGCTCGCCGGTCTGCAGGCTGTAGTTCAGCGGCACGATGCGGCCGTTGATCTTGGCGCCGCGGCAGTTGTGGCCCACCTCGGTGTGTACGCGGTAGGCGAAGTCCAGCGGCGTGGAGCCCTTGGGCAGGTCGATGGCGTGGCCGTCGGGGGTGAACACGTAGACCCGGTCGGGCTCGATGTCGACCCGCAGCTGCTCGGCCAGGCCGCCGATGTCGCCCAGTTCCTCGTGCCACTCCAGGACCTGGCGCAGCCAGGAGATCTTCTCCTCGTAGTGGTTGGAGCCGGACTTGACGTCGGTGCCCTTGTAGCGCCAGTGCGCGCACACGCCCAGCTCGGCTTCCTCGTGCATGGCGTGGGTGCGGATCTGCACTTCCAGCACCTTGCCCTCGGGGCCGATCACCGCGGTGTGCAGCGAGCGGTAGCCGTTTTCCTTGGGGTTGGCGATGTAGTCGTCGAATTCCTTGGGAATGTGCCGCCACAGGGTGTGCACGATGCCCAGCGCGGTATAGCAGTCGCGCATCTCCGGGACCAGCACGCGCACCGCGCGCACGTCGTAGATCTGGCTGAAGTCCAGGCCCTTGCGCTGCATCTTCCGCCAGATGGAGTAGATGTGCTTGGCGCGGCCGGACAGGTCGGCCTTGATGCCGGTGGCGGCCAGGGCGTCCTTGAGCTGCTGCATCACGGTGGCGATGTACTGCTCGCGGTCCAGGCGGCGCTCGTGCAGCAGCTTGGCGATCTGCTTGTACTGGTCGGGCTCCAGGTAGCGGAAGGACAGGTCCTCCAGCTCCCACTTGATGTGGCCGATGCCCAGACGGTGCGCCAGCGGCGCGTAGATGTCGAACACCTCGCGGGCGACGCGCATGCGCTTCTCCTCGTCGGCGTTCTTCACCGCGCGGATGGCGCAGGTGCGCTCGGCCAGCTTGATCAGCGCGACGCGCACGTCGTCGACCATGGCCACCAGCATCTTGCGCAGGTTCTCGATCTGCGCCTGGGTGCCGAGCACCATGGACTGCCGCGGGTTGAGGCTGGCGCTGATCGCCGCCATGCGCAGCACGCCCTCGATCAGCTTGGCCACCACCGGGCCGAAGCGCTGCTGCACTTCCTCCAGCTTGACCTTGCCCTCGCGCACGCCGCGGTAGATCACCGCGGCCACCAGGGATTCCTGGTCGAGCTTGAGGTCGGCGAGGATCTCGGCGATCTCGAGGCCGGTCTGGAAGCTCGAGGTGCCATCGGCCCAGGCGGCGTCCACCTGGCTGACGGCCTTGTTCTCGGCCTCGCGGGCGAACTCGCAGGCCTGAAGCAGGACCTTGCGATCCAGCACCGGGACCAGGGTCTGGACGTGGTCCAGCCAGGCCTCGAGGTTGATGCTGCCGTCGGTGTTGACCGGCTGGTGCGCTCTCACCTGTACCATCTTGTCTACCCTTCCCCACGGTGTGCCACGGCACACCGCTCGACTGCGCCGGCCTTTCTGGCGTGGGCCGGTCGGATTGCGCAGGTCGTCCTAACCTGCCTCGAACAGAGCCATCGCCTCCACATGCGCCGTCTGCGGGAACATGTCGAGGATTCCGGCACGCTTCAGGCGATAGCCCTGACGGGCCAGTTCGCCGGCGTCGCGCGCCAGGGTCGCCGGGTTGCAGGACACATAGAGTACCCGCTCGGCGCCCAGGGCGCGCATGCCCCGTGCCATCTCGAGCGCGCCGTCACGCGGCGGGTCGAGCAGCACGGCGGAAAATCCCTTGGCCGCGTCCCCGGCGAACCAGCGCGCCGCGGAAAGCGGCTGCGCCAGGTCGGCCTGGTGGAACACGGCGTTGTCCAGGCCATTGGCCCGGGCGTTGGCCGCGGCGCGCGCGACCATGCTGTGCACGCCCTCCACGCCCACCACGCAGGCGGCACTGCGGGCCAGCGGCAGGGCGAAATTGCCCAGCCCACAGAACAGGTCTAGCACCCGTTCCGTTGCCGCGGGAGCCAACCAGTCGAGGGCCTGCGCGACCATGGCCGCGTTGACCGGTTCGTTGACCTGGACGAAGTCCCCCGGCCGGTAGGCCAGGGTCAGGTCCCAGGCGTCCAGGCGGTAGCCCAGTCGCCCCTCGCCGTCGGCCGGCGTCGGTTCGCCGTCGCCCTGCAGCCACAGTTGCACATCCCGTGCCGAACAGAAGGCCTGGAGGCGTTCGAGGTCGGCGCCGGGCAAAGGTTCGGTGTGGCGCAGCAGCAAGGCGCAGGCGGTGCCGTGGAACAGCTCGACGTGGCCGATGGCCCGCGGCCGCTGGAACCCCTGCAGCAGCGCCGGCAGCTCGCGGGCCAGCGCCTGCAGCTCGGGTACCAGCACCAGGCAGTCGTCGAAGGCGACGATGGCCTGGCTGGCGGCGGCGCGGAAACCGACCTCCAGGCGCTGGGCCTTGGCATCCCAGCGCACGGCGATGCGGGCCCGGCGGCGATAGCCGAATTCGGGGCCGGCCAGGGGGGCTGCCCAGTGTTCGGGGACGATCTCGCCGAAGCGCTGCAACTGCTCGGCTAGAGTGCGCTGCTTGAGCGCCAATTGTCCGGCGTGGGGCAGGTGCTGCAGGGTGCAGCCGCCGCACTTGCCGGCCACCGGGCAGGGTTCGGCGCGGCGCTCCGGCGCGGCGGCCAGGATGCGTTCGCCGCGGGCGTCCACCACCTGGCTGCGCGCGGCCAGCACGCGGGCCTCGACCTCCTCGCCGGGCAAAGCGCCGGCGACGAACCAGGTGCGCCCTTCCAGGTGCGCGATGCCGCGGCCGTCATGGGCCAGGCGCTCGATGCGCAGGCGCTGCTTCTTGCCCACCGGCACGCCCGTGTTGCGGGCGCCGCCGCTGGGCTGGAAGCGCAGCCCGCTTCTCTGCTTGGCCATGTCAGTTGGAGTCGTAGATTCCGGAGGACAGGTAGCGGTCGCCGCGGTCGCAGATGATCGCCACCATCACGGCGTTCTCCAGCTCGCGGGACAGGCGCAGCATGGCCGCCACCGCGCCGCCCGAGGACACGCCGCAGAAAATGCCTTCCTCGCGGGCCAGGCGGCGCATGACGTCCTCGGCCTCGCTCTGGTGCATGTCCACCACGCGGTCGACGCGGCTGGCGTCGAAGATCTTCGGCAGGTATTCCTGCGGCCAGCGGCGGATGCCGGGGATCGATGAGCCTTCCATCGGCTGCAGGCCGACGATCTGCACCGCCGGGTTCTGCTCCTTGAGGTAGCGCGACACGCCCATGATGGTGCCGGTGGTGCCCATGGAGCTGACGAAGTGGGTGATCTCGCCGCCGGTCTGGCGCCAGATCTCCGGGCCGGTGCCCTGGTAGTGGGCCACCGGGTTGTCGCCGTTGGCGAACTGGTCCAGCACCTTGCCCTTGCCTTCGCGCTGCATCTGGTCGGCCAGGTCGCGGGCGCCTTCCATGCCCTGCTCCTTGCTCACCAGGATCAGCTCGGCGCCGTAGGCGGTCATGGCCGCCTTGCGCTCGGCGGTGGAGTTGTCCGGCATGATCAGGATCATGCGGTAGCCCTTGATCGCCGCGGCCATGGCCAGGGCGATGCCGGTGTTGCCGGAGGTGGCCTCGATCAGGGTGTCGCCGGGACGGATGTCGCCACGCAACTCCGCGCGGGTGATCATCGACAGCGCCGGGCGGTCCTTCACCGAGCCGGCCGGGTTGTTGCCTTCGAGTTTCACCAGCAGGGTGTTGGAGGTTTCCCCGGGCAGGCGCTGCAGGCGCACCAGCGGAGTATTGCCGATGCACTCGGCGATGGTGGGGTACTGCACGGTCATGGAGTCGCTCGTCGTCAGCAAGGCGGATCTGGATAACGGCCTATGATACCGGTAAACCGCCGCCGGCCATATCGGCAAGCGCAGCGAGTGGCATCGGCGGCCCTGTCGACCCCGGCGTCGAGGCTGCGGAATCCTTACATGAACACCTGAACATTCGCGTAGGAAAGCTCCGCAATTCACATGTTGCCACAAAGTGCTTAAGTGCCCATGGGCCGTGGGCTGCAGCACAACCGGAGGCTTCCGTCGACATATGTGGTAACTTTCGTGAAGATGAAAATGATTTGCGTTACCCACAGGCTCCGCCGCCATCACGAGCAGTCAGGAGCCAACAGATGTCCCTCCCCCTTTCCCGCAATGCACTGGCTGGCGCCGTCGCCCTGGCCATCGCCAGCCAGGCCCAGGGCAACGACACCCTGAGCCTGGGCGACACCGTCGTCACCGCCGCCGGCTACGAGCAGAAGGTCACCGAGGCGCCGGCCAGCATCAGCGTGCTGAGCCGCGAGGAACTGGAGCAGAAGCGCTACAGCAACCTGGCCGAGGCCCTGGAGGACGTCGAGGGCGTCGACATCGGCCAGGGCACCGGCAAGACCGGCGGGCTGAACATCAGCATCCGCGGCATGCCCAGCGACTACACCCTGATCCTCATCGACGGCCGCCGGCAGAACAGCGCCGGCAACATCACCCCCAACGGCTTCAACGAGACCGCCACCAGCTTCATGCCGCCGCTCTCGGCCATCGAGCGCATCGAGGTGATCCGCGGCCCGATGTCCACGCTCTACGGCTCCGACGCCATGGGCGGGGTGGTCAACATCATCACCCGCAAGGTGGCCCCCGAATGGGGCGCCACCCTCAGCCTCGACCACACCTTCCAGGAACACCGCGACTACGGCGACAGCAGCGGCACCAGCCTGTACGCCAGCGGCCCGCTGGTGGCGGACAGGCTCGGCCTGAACCTGCGTGGCAGCTTCCTCGACCGCAGCGCCTCGGACCTGAGCTTCGACGACGGCGCCACCGTCAGCCGCCGCGGCGCCGCCCCGGTGGAGGGGCAGAACTACAACATCGGCAGCCGCCTGACCTTCACCCCCAACGCCGAGCACGACATCTCCCTGGACTTCGAGCGCGGCCGCCAGGCGTACAACAACGACGACTGCCAACTGGGCAACCTCGACGGCAAGGCCGGCGGCAGCGCCACCGACGGCTGCAGCCGCGACGCGCCGACGCGGGCCAACGGCTACGCCGACGAGCTGCGCTTCGAGCGCGACCAGTTCGCCCTCTCCCACACCGGCCGCCTGGGCTTCGGCACCCTCGACAGCAGCCTGACGCACATCGCCACCGAGACCATTGGGCGCACCATCCCCGGCACCATGGGCGTGCCCTACAGCGGCTACCCGTCGATCGTCGGCGGCGACGCGCGCAAGCTGAAATCCACCGACCTGGTGCTGGACAGCAAGCTGGTGATGCCCCTGGGCGAGGCGCACGTCTTCACCCTCGGCGGCCAGTACTGGGACGCCAAGGTCGAGGACGGCATCGTCAACGAAGACTTCAGGCAGAGCTCCTGGGCGCTGTTCGCCGAGGACGAGTGGCACCTGCGCGAAGACCTGGCGCTGACCCTCGGCGGCCGCTACGAGGACCACGAGGCCTTCGGCGGGCACTTCAGCCCGCGCGCCTACCTGGTGTGGAACACCACGCCCAGCTGGACGCTCAAGGGCGGCGTCAGCCAGGGCTACAAGACGCCCACGCTGAACCAGCTGCACGACGGCATCAACGGCGTCAGCGGCCAGGGCCAGATCATCACCATCGGCAGCCCCGACCTGGACCCGGAAACCTCCACCAGCACCGAGTTCGGCATCTACTACGACAACCTCGCCGACTTCAACGCCAACCTCACGCTGTTCCACACCCGCTTCGAGGACAAGATCGACACCGGCACCCCGGTGGCCAACTGCAACTGGCCGGACGCGCCGAACCAGCCCGGCTGCGTCGACCTGGGCAGCGGCTTCCTGCAGGAGAACTTCGCCCAGCAGGTGAACATCGGCAAGGCCCGCACCCAGGGCGTGGAGCTGGCCGGGCGCTGGGCCTTCGCTCCGGCCTGGGCGCTGGCGCTGAACTACACCTACACCGACAGCGAGCAGCTCAGCGGCGACGACAAGGGCGCCCCGCTGACCAACACCCCCAGGCACCTGGCCAATGCCCGGCTCGACTGGCAGGCGCACGAACGCCTGAAGCTCTGGCTCAAGGGCGAGCACCACGGCGAGCGGGCGCGCTTCACCTCGCGCTATGCCAACCTCAGCGCGGCCAACCAGGCCATCGCCCGCCAGGTCGGCGACCTGGACGCCTACCAGGTGTTCCACCTCGGCGGCTCGTTCAAGGCCAGCCACAACCTGACCCTCAATGCCGCCGTGTACAACCTGCTGGACAAGGACTTCCTGGACGGCGAGTACTACACGACCGCCACCGGCGGGACCGCCTGGGCCTCCCACTACATCCAGACGGCCCAGGCCACCACCGGCACCCTGGAACAGGGCCGGCGGCTGTGGTTGTCGGCGGTGCTCGAGTTCTGAGGCCGGCCTGCGCCGGCCCGCCTCAGGCGGCGGGCAGGCGCAGGTGCATGCGCAGGCCGGGGTCGCCGCGCTCGGCCCAGAGCTCGCCGCCCTGCAGGCGGATGGCGCTGCGGGCGATGCTCAGCCCCAGGCCGAAGCCCTCGCCGGACCGCGCCGCGGAAAGGCGGGTGAAGGGCAGGAAGATGCGCTCCAGGTCGGCGGCCGCCACCCCCGGCCCCTGGTCGGCCAGGCAGAGGTGCCAGAAGTCCCCCTCGCGCTGGCCGAGCAGGCGGACGCAACCGCCTTCCGGGGAATGCCGGATGGCGTTGCGCAGCAGGTTCTCCAGGGCCTGCGCCAGGCCGTTGAGATGGCCGCGGACCACGCAGTCCGCCGGCACCTCGCAGTGGAAGCGCGAAGGCGCCCAGCCGGACTCGAAGCCGGCGTCCTCCACCAGCAGCTCCCACAACGGCAGGATGGCGACGTCCTCCAGGGGCAGGCGCGGCCGCTCGGTGTCCATCCAGGCCAGGTCCAGGGTGTTGGCCACCAGGCGCTGCATGACCTCCACCTCGCGCTCCAGGCGCAGGCGCAACGGGTCCTCGGCCGGCGCACTCTCGGCGGCGACGCGCAGGCGGCTGAGCGGGGTGCGCAGCTCGTGGGACAGGTCGCGCAGCAACTGGCGCTGGAACTCCACGTGGCCGCTCAGGCGCTGGGCCATGTGGTCGAAGGCGCGGCCCAGCTCGCCCAGCTCGTCGCGGCGGACGCTGACCTCGCGGGCGGCGCCCGAACCCAGGTCGTCGGCGCGCAACGCATTGGCGTGCTCGCGCAGGCGCGCCAGCGGATGGATCAGTTGGCGGTAGAGCAGCATGCACAGCAGTAGCGCCAGCCCGGCGGGCACCAGCCCATGGGTGAAGAAGCGCAGCAGCACGGAATAGCCGCCGGGCTTGAAGCGCTGCGGCAACTGCAGCACCAGGCGGCCGTCGGCGGGGTGCCCGGGGAAGGGAATGCCGATGTAGGGCAGGCTCCGGCTGCGGTTGCTCACCGGCCAGTCCAGGCCGCGCTGGAAGGTCAGGCGGGTGGCCTCCTCGATGCTCAGCGGCTGGCTGCCCAGGGGCTGCAGGCGACCGTCCAGCGCCACCATCCAGGTCTGCTCGCTGGCCCGCATGCGGGCCAGCCAGTCATCCACCGCGGCCTCGCCGCCAGTGTTCCAGGCCCGCTCCAGGTCGGCCGCGTAACCCCGCAGCACGACCTGGGCCTGGGTATCGAGGAAGTAGCCGCGACGCTCGACCTGGCGGCCCCAGGTCCAGGACAGCCAGATCAGCAGCAGGCAGAGCAGCACCACCGGCACCGCCAGGCGCCAGAACAGCGAATGGCGGCCGGGCAGCAGCTGGCGCGGGCGCCGCTCACTCGGCGCTAGCGAAAACATAACCCTTGCCCCAGACCGCGCGCAGTTGATGGCGCACGTAACCGATGGCCTGCAGCTTGCGGCGCAGGTGGCTGACGTGCATGTCCAGGCCGCGGTCGTGGGCGGTGAAGCCACGGTGCAGCACGTGCTGGTAGAGGAACGGCTTGCTCAGGGTCTCGTCGACGTTGCCGAGGAAAGTCTCCAGCAGGCGGTGCTCGGTGGCGGTGAGGCCGGCGCTCTGCCCTTCCCAGGCCACCTCGCAGGGCTCCTCGCTCAGGCGCAGCCCGGCGTCCTCCGGGCCCGCCGGCAGCAGGCTGCCGCGTTCCAGGGCGACGCGGCGCAGGATGGCGTCGATGCGCACGTTCAGCTCGGCCAGGCTGAAGGGCTTGGGCAGGTAGTCGTCGGCGCCCTGGGAGAAACCGGCGATACGGTCCTGCTCGGCGCCCAGGGCGGACATCAGGATCACCGGCACGCGCTGCTCGCGGCGCAGCTGGCGCAGGGCTTCCAGGCCGCTGCAGCCGGGCAGCATGACGTCCAGCAGGACCAGGTCGAAGGCCTCGCTCAACGCCTGGTCCAGCCCCTCGCGGCCATCGCGGCACCAGGTCACGGCGAAGCCGCGCTGGCTCAGGTGGCTGTGCAGGTGCGCGCCCAGGGTGGGGTCGTCCTCGATGGTCAGCAGGCGGGGTTGGCTGGTGGCGGTCTGGATCATGGCAAACAAGACTTATTCGCGAACGACAAGTATTCATGACAGCACCTACCCAGGGCAAGCGCAGCCGTCCGGCGGTCAATGTGCGGGATTCCCGCCCGGCGACCCGCTAAACTGCCCCGAAACCGCTTAGGAGGACGCGCGTGTTCAAGGATCTCGGCATCAAGGGGCGGGTGCTGCTGCTCACCCTGCTGCCCACCAGCCTGCTGACGCTGGTGCTGGGCGGCTACTTCACCTGGGTGCAGCTGTCGGACATGCGCGTGCAACTGATCGAGCGCGGCCAGTTGATCGCCGAACAGCTCGCCCCGCTGTCGGCCTCCGCCCTGGACCACGGCGACCTGCCGCTGCTGGAACGCATCGCCAACGAGGCCCTGGATCAGCCCGACGTGCGCGCGGTGACCTTCCTGGGGCCCGAGCGCACGCGCCTGGTCCATGCCGGGCCGAGCATCCTCACCCCCATGCCCGGCGGCGACGCCACCCACCTGAGCCTGGTCAGCAGCCTGGATACCACGCATTTCCTGCTGCCGGTGCTGGGCCGCCACCGCAGCCTGTCCAGCACCTCGGAGGAGGACGCCAACCGCCTGCTCGGCTGGGTCGAGCTGGAGCTCTCGCACCACGGCACCCTGCTGCGCGGCTACCGCAGCCTGTTCACCAGCCTGCTGCTGATCGTCAGCGGCCTGGTGGTCACCGCCCTGCTCTCCCTGCGCATGAGCCGCGCCATCAGCGCGCCCCTGGGGCAGATCGCCCAGGGCGTCGCGCAGCTCAAGGAAGGCCGCCTGGAGACCCGCCTGCCGGCCCTGGGCAGCCACGAGCTGGACGAGCTGGCGGGCGGCATCAACCGCATGGCCGAGGCGCTGCAGAGCGCCCAGGAAGAGATGCAGCACAACATCGACCAGGCCACCGAGGACGTGCGGCAGAACCTGGAGACCATCGAGATCCAGAACATCGAACTGGACCTGGCGCGCAAGGAGGCCCTGGAGGCCAGCCGCATCAAGTCCGAGTTCCTGGCCAACATGAGCCACGAGATCCGCACCCCGCTCAACGGCATCATCGGCTTCACCAACCTGCTGCAGAAGAGCGACCTCACCGTGCGCCAGCAGGACTACCTGGGCACCATCCAGAAGTCCGCCGAGAGCCTGCTGGGGATCATCAGCGAGATCCTCGACTTCTCCAAGATCGAGGCCGGCAAGCTGATCCTCGAGAACATCCCGTTCAACCTGCGCGAGCTGGTCCAGGACACCCTCACCATCCTCGCCCCGGCCGCACACGAGAAGCGCCTGGAGCTGGTCAGCCTGATCTACCGCGACACCCCGCTGAACCTGGTGGGCGACCCGCTGCGCCTGAAGCAGGTGCTGACCAACCTGGTGAGCAACGCCATCAAGTTCACCCACGAAGGCACCATCGCCGTGCGCGCCATGCTCGAGGACGAGAACGACGAGCGCGCGCAGCTGCGCATCAGCGTGCGCGACACCGGCATCGGCCTGACCAACGCCGACCTGCGCGCGCTGTTCCAGGCCTTCAGCCAGGCCGACAACTCGCTGTCGCGGCAGGCCGGCGGCACCGCCCTGGGGCTGGTGATCTCCAAGCGCCTGATCGAGCAGATGGGCGGCGAGATCGGCGTCGACAGCAGCTCCGGCGAAGGCTCGGAATTCTGGATCAGCCTGAGCCTGCCCAAGGCCCGCGAGGACAGCGACGATGGCCTGCCGGCGCCGCCCAGCGGCCACCATGTGGCACTCTGCGAACCCCATGAGCTGACCCGCGCCGCGCTGCACCACCAACTGGAGGACTGCGGCCTGGAGGTGCACGAGTTCGACGGCCTCGACGCCCTGCGCGAAGCCCTGGACAAGCCCGCCGCGGGCAGCGCGCCGATCGAGCTGGCGGTGCTCGGCGTCAACCTCGCCGACAGCCAGCCGGACGTGCTGCGCCAGACCATCCGCGACTTCGAGCTCAAGGGCTGCAAGACCCTGGTGCTGTGCCCCACCGTCGACCAGTCGCAGTACAACGCCGTGCTGCCCGAGGGCCAGGTGCAGAGCAAGCCGGCCTGCACGCGCAAGCTGCAGCACGCCCTCGACCAGCTCCTGCACCTGCGCCCGGCGCGCAAGGACAAGCCCTCGCCGCGGGCCGAGCGCCAGGTGCCGCACCTGCTGTGCGTCGACGACAACCCGGCCAACCTGCTGCTGGTGCAGACACTGCTCGGCGACCTGGGCGCGGAAGTCACCGCGGTGGACAACGGCCTGGCCGCGGTGGAAGCGGTGCAGCGCGAGCGCTTCGACCTGGTCTTCATGGACGTGCAGATGCCCGGCATGGACGGCCGCCAGGCCACCGAGGCGATCCGTCACTGGGAGGCCCAGCGCGAGGTCAGCCCGGTGCCCATCGTCGCCCTCACCGCCCACGCCCTGGCCAACGAGAAGCGCGCCCTGCTGCAGGGCGGCATGGACGACTACCTGACCAAGCCGATCGACGAGCGCCAGCTGGCCCAGGTGGTGCTCAAGTGGACCGGCCTGGCCCTGGCCGGCCGCGGCATGGCGGCCCAGGGCGGGCGCTGCGCCGCCGACGGCCTGGCCGTGCTCGACGCCGAGGAAGGCCTGCGCCTGGCCGCCGGCAAGGCCGACCTGGCCGCCGACATGCTGGCCATGCTGCTCGCCTCCCTGGCCGCCGACCGCCAGGCCATCCGCCTGGCCCGCGAGCGCAACGACCGCGCCACCCTGATCGAGCGCGTGCACCGCCTGCACGGCGCCACCCGCTACTGCGGCGTGCCGCAGTTGCGCGCCGCCTGCCAGCGCGCGGAAACCCTGCTCAAGCAGAACGACCCGCAGGCCGGCGGCGCCCTGGAGGACCTGGACCACGCCATCGGCGAGCTGACCCGCGCCACCGAAAGCCACACCGGGCAGCGCGCGCCCCACGACACCCACTGAGGCCGGCCATGCGCATCATCCTGTTCAGCAGCCAGAACTACGACCGCGACAGCTTCCTCGCCGCCAACCCCGGGCACGGCTTCGAGCTGCATTTCCAGCAGAGCCCGCTGCGCCCGGACACCGTCGCCCTGGCCATGGGCTTCGAGGTGGTCTGCCCGTTCGTCAACGACGACCTCTCGCGGCCGGTGCTGGAACACCTGGCCGCCGGCGGCACGCGGCTGATCGCCCTGCGCTCGGCCGGCTACAACCACGTCGACCTGGCCGCCGCCCACGCCCTGGGGCTGACCGTGGTGCGGGTGCCGGCCTACTCGCCCCACGCGGTGGCCGAGCATGCCGTGGGGCTGGTCCTGGCGCTGTGCCGGCACCTGCACCGCGCCTACAACCGCACCCGCGAAGGCGACTTCTCGCTGCACGGGCTGACCGGCTTCGACCTCCACGGCAAGACGGTCGGGGTGGTCGGCAGCGGCCAGATCGGCCAGGTGTTCGCGCAGATCATGCACGGCTTCGGCTGCCGGATACTGGCCTACGATCCCTACCCCAACCCGGCCATCGAGGCCCTCGGCGGGCGCTTCGTCGGTCTCGACCAACTGCTCGCCGAGTCCGACGTGATCAGCCTGCACTGCCCGCTCAACGACGCCACCCGCCACCTGGTCAACGCCGACAGCCTGCAGCGCATGAAGCGTGGCGCCATGCTGATCAACACCGGCCGCGGCGCGCTGGTGGACACCCCGGCGCTGATCGAGGCGCTCAAGAGCGGCCAGCTGGGCTACCTGGGGCTGGACGTCTACGAGGAGGAAGCGGAGATCTTCTTCGCCGACCGCTCCGACCTGCCGCTGCAGGACGACGTGCTGGCGCGCCTGCTGACCTTCCCCAACGTGATCATCACCGCGCACCAGGCCTTCCTCACCCGCGAGGCGCTGGCGGCCATCGCCGGGACCACGCTGGACAACATCGCCGCCTGGCGCCAAGGTGCTCCTGTCAACCTCGTCGAACCCTGAGGGCCGTGGTCACGCCACCACGGTCGCGAGTCCGGGCCACTTCCCCTACTATGGGCGGACTTTCGGAGGACCCATGGCTCAACACGATTTCCGCTACAACCTGCTCAACCCGCAACACACGCTGAACGAGTGCCGCGCGCTCGGCCCGGGCCTCTACCAGGTCACCGGCAACGGTGGCTCGATCCAGAACGGCGACACCCTGCTGGTCAGCCTCAAGGGCAGCCGCGACCTGAGCATGACGCTGACGGTGGACAAGGTGCGCCACCTGATCAACCCGCCGGGGCAATGGACCGCGGTGGCCAGGGGGCCGGTGTTCAAGGAACTGTCGATCCTCAACTGGCAGGTCAAGTGCGACGGCTGCGGGAGCATGCTGGACTTCGAGTTCGCCGTCGACGCCAGCCTCGGCAAGGCCGCCCACGCCCACGCCCCCGCCGCCACCGCGCGCATCGCCGAGCTGGGCTGGAGCGTGGACGGCGACCGCCACCTCTGCCCCGCCTGCCAGGCCCGGGAGCAAGCATGAAGAAGACGCTGACAGCCCTGCTCGGCGCCCTGCTGCTGGCCGGCTGCGCCCAGCACCCGACGGAGCCGGAAAGCGACCAGGCCTACCGCGTGGAATGGATCGGCAAGCGCCCGCTGGTGGGCCGCAGCCACGTCAGCCTGACCTTCGACGGCCAGGGCCGGGCGTTCGGCAACGCCGGCTGCAACCACTGGTTCGCCAGCTACCAGATCGATGGCGAGCAGCTCAGCTTCGGCCAGCCCGGCAGCACCCGGCGGATGTGCGCGCCGGCGCTGATGGAGCAGGAACAGCGCTTCTTCCAGGCCCTGGGCGAAGTGCAGCGCTGGGAAATAACAGACAAGGGCGAACTGCGCCTGCTCTCGGCCGACAGCCGCGCGCTGCGGATGTGGCCGGAGGATTGAGCGCTTTTCGTAGGAGCGAGCTTGCTCGCGAACGGGGCTTCCGGGAACTCCATCGCCAGGCCTGAGAGCGCCCTCTCCCTAACCCTCTCCCTTCAGGGAGAGGGTTAGGGAGAGGGCGCGGAGTCAATCCAAAGCATCGAAGCCAAGAATTAGCTCCATTCGCGAGCAAGCTCGCTCCTACAAGAACCACTAGCAGCGTAGGAGCGGACTCCGTCCGCGATGCGCTTCAGCCGCGGTAATACCGCTGCGGCACGAAGGGCGTGCGCGCCACCTTCATCGGCACGCGCTTGCCGCGGACCATGGCGAACACTTCGCTGTCCAGCGCGGCATGGGCGCCGGCCACGTAGCCCATGGCCACCGGCGCGCCCAGGCTCGGGCCGAAGCCGCCGCTGCTGACCTTGCCGATCACCGCGCCATCGGCGTCGACGATCTCCGCCCCTTCGCGCACCGGCACGCGCTCCTGCGGCAGCAGGCCGACGCGCTTGCTGGCCACGCCTTCGCGCTGCTGGGCGAAGACCCGCTCGGCGCCGGGGAAGCCGCCGGCGCGCGCGCCATCGGCGCGGCGCACCTTGGAGATGGCCCAGCCCAGGCTCGCTTCCACCGGGGTGGTGGCGCTGTCCATGTCATGGCCGTACAGGCACAGGCCAGCTTCCAGGCGCAGCGAGTCGCGCGCGCCCAGGCCGATCGGCTGCACCTCTTCCTCGGCCAGCAAGGCGCGGGCCAGGGCTTCGGCCTGGGCCACGGGCACGGAAATCTCGTAGCCGTCCTCGCCGGTGTAGCCGGAACGGCTGACGTTGCATTGCACGCCGAGCAGCTCGACCGTGGCCACCTGCATGAAGGTCAGCGCCTTCACCGCCGGGGCGAAGCGCCCCAGCACCTCGGCCGCCGCCGGGCCCTGCAGGGCCAGCAGGGCGTGGCTGTCGAACAGCGACTCGATCTCGCAGCGGTCGCCGATGTGCTGGCGCAGGTGCGCCAGGTCCTGGTCCTTGCAGGCGGCGTTGACCACCAGGAACAGGTGGTCGCCGGCATTGGCCACCATCAGGTCGTCGAGGATGCCGCCCTCGGCGTTGGTGAACAGCGCATAGCGCTGCTGGCCCAGCGGCAGGTCAAGGATGTCCACCGGCACCAGGCTTTCCAGCGCCGCGGCGGCATCGGCGCCGCGCAGGCGCAGCTGGCCCATGTGCGAGACGTCGAACAGGCCGGCCCGGGCGCGGGTATGCAGGTGCTCCTTGAGCACGCCCAGGGGGTATTGCACCGGCATCTCGTAGCCGGCGAAGGGAACCATCTTCGCACCCAGTTCCAGGTGCAGGTCGTACAGCGGCGTCTTGGCGAGGCTCATGGCAACTCCTTGGCGAAAAAAAGGCCGCGCCGGCGCGTCCGGCGCCAACCGCGGCCACGGCGCCCACCGGAGCGGGCGCAGGGACTTAAGGGTTCACGCGTCCTGGTAGTCGGCGATCGACGGGCAGGAACAGGCCAGGTTGCGGTCGCCGTAGACGTTGTCCACGCGGCCCACCGGCGGCCAGTACTTGGCGTCCACCAGGCTGGCCAGCGGGTACACCGCCTGCTCGCGGCTGTACCGGTGCGACCACTCGCCGACCAGCTCCGCCGCGGTGTGCGGGGCGTTCTTCAGCGGGTTGTCGTCCTTGTCCAGCTCGCCGCGCTCCACCGCGCGGATTTCCTCGCGGATGCGGATCATCGCGTCGCAGAAGCGGTCCAGCTCCTGCTTCGACTCGCTCTCGGTGGGTTCCACCATCAGCGTGCCGGCCACCGGGAAGGACATGGTCGGGGCGTGGAAGCCGAAGTCGATCAGGCGCTTGGCCACGTCGTCGACGTTGATCCCGCTGGTTTCCTTGAGCGGGCGCAGGTCGAGGATGCACTCGTGGGCCACCAGGCCATTCTCACCGGTATAGAGCACCGGGTAGTGCTCTTCCAGGCGGCGGGCGATGTAGTTGGCGCCGAGGATGGCCGCCTGGGACGCGCGCTTGAGGCCCTGGCCGCCCATCATGCGGATGTACATCCAGGTGATCGGCAGGATGCTGGCGCTGCCGAAGGGCGCCGCGCTCACCGCGCCGGCCTTGCGTTCCAGCTGCTCGCCGTGGCCGGGCAGGAAGGGCGCCAGGTGCGCCTTCACGCCGATCGGGCCGACGCCCGGGCCGCCGCCGCCGTGGGGGATGCAGAAGGTCTTGTGCAGGTTCAGGTGCGAGACGTCGCCGCCGAACCTGCCCGGCGCGCACAGGCCGACCATGGCGTTCATGTTGGCGCCGTCGATGTACACCTGGCCGCCGTTGTCGTGGACGATGGCGCAGATGTCGCGGATGCCTTCCTCGAACACGCCGTGGGTCGACGGGTAGGTGATCATGATCGCCGCCAGGCGCTCGCGGTGTTCCTCGGCCTTGGCCTTGAGGTCGGCCAGGTCGACGTTGCCGCGCGCGTCGCAGGCGGTGACCACCACGCGCAGGCCGGCCATCTGGGCGGTGGCCGGGTTGGTGCCGTGGGCCGAGGACGGGATCAGGCAGATGTCGCGGTGGCCCTCGCCACGGCTGGCGTGGTAGGCGCGGATGGCCAGCAGGCCGGCGTACTCGCCCTGGGAGCCGGCGTTGGGCTGCAGCGACACGGCGTCGTAGCCGGTGGCGGCGCAGAGCATGGCCTCCAGCTCCTGGGTCATGGCGCGGTAGCCTTCGGCCTGCTCGGCCGGGGCGAAGGGGTGCAGGTTGCCGAACTCGGCCCAGGTGATCGGGATCATCTCGCTGGCGGCGTTCAGCTTCATGGTGCAGGAGCCCAGCGGGATCATGCTGCGGTCCAGCGCCAGGTCCTTGTCGGCCAGCTTGCGCAGGTAGCGCATCAGCTCGGTTTCCGAGTGGTAGCGGTTGAACACCTCGTGGCGCAGGAAGGCCGAGGTGCGCAGCAGGGCTTGCGGCAGCTGGTCGCCGACGCTGGCGGCCAGGGCGGCGAAGTCCGGCAGCGCCTGGCCGGCGGCGAACACCACCCACAGGGCTTCGACGGCGGCCTGCTCGCAGGTCTCGTCGAGGGAGACGCCGACGCGGCCGTCGTCGATCACCCGCAGGTTGAGGCCGGCAGCCTGGGCGGCGGCGTGGACTTCGGCGGCCGGGCGCGCGGTGGCGACGCTCAGGGTGTCGAAGAAGTATGCCTGCTCGACCTTGTGGCCCAGCTGCGCCAGGCCGGCGGCCAGGATGGCGGTCAGCCGGTGCACGCGCCGGGCGATGTCGCTCAGGCCCCGGGGGCCGTGGTAGACGGCGTACATGCTGGCGATATTGGCCAGCAGCACCTGGGCGGTGCAGATGTTGCTGGTGGCCTTCTCGCGGCGGATGTGCTGCTCGCGGGTCTGCATGGCCAGGCGCAGCGCCGGGTTGCCGAAGCGGTCGATGGAGATGCCCACCAGGCGGCCCGGCATGTCGCGCTTGAAGGCATCGCGGGTGGCGAAGTAGGCCGCGTGCGGGCCGCCGAAGCCCAGCGGCACGCCGAAGCGCTGGGCGCTGCCGAGCACCACGTCGGCGCCGAACTCGCCCGGCGGCGTCAGCAGGGTCAGGGCCAGCAGGTCGGCGGCCACCGCCACCAGGGTGCCGGCGGCGTGGGCGCGCTCGATCAGCTCGCGGTAGTCGATGACCGCGCCGGTGCTGGCCGGGTATTGCAGCAGCACGCCGAAGTAGGCGGAGAAGTCCTGCAGCGCGGCCTCGTCACCGACCACCACTTCGATGCCCAGCGGCTCGGCGCGGGTGCGCAGCACGTCGAGGGTCTGCGGGTGGCAGTGCGTGGAGGCGAAGAAGGCCTGGGCGGCCTTGTTCTTCGACAGGCGCTTGCAGAAGGTCATGGCCTCGGCGGCGGCGGTGGCTTCGTCCAGCAGCGAGGCGTTGGCGATCTGCATGCCGGTCAGGTCGCTGATCAGCGTCTGGAAGTTCAGCAGGGCTTCCAGGCGGCCCTGGGAGATTTCCGGCTGGTAGGGGGTGTAGGCGGTGTACCAGGCCGGGTTTTCCAGCAGGTTGCGCAGGATCGGCGCCGGGGTGTGGCAGGGGTAGTAGCCCTGGCCGATGTGGTTGCGCAGCAACTGGTTCTTCGCGGCGATGGCGCGCAGGTCGGCCAGGGCCTGGGCCTCGCCCTGCCCCGCGCTGCCATCGAGCACGCTGGTGCCCTTGATGCTGTTGGGGATGACGCTGTCGGTCAGGGCGTCGAGGCTGGCGTAGCCGACCAGCTCGAGCATGGCCTGGGTGTCGGCCTCGCGCGGGCCGATGTGGCGGGCGATGAATTCGTTGCTGGTGCTCAGTTGGACCTTGCTCATGCGGGCTCCCCGGTTCAGGCGCGGGCGGACAGGTAGGCTTCGTAGCCGGCCTGGTCCATCAGGGTGTCGAGGGCGGCGGCGTCATCCAGGCGGATGCGGAAGAACCAGCCGTCGGCCAGCGGCGCCTGGTTGACCAGCTCCGGGCCGTCGATCAGCGCGGGGTTGACCTCGGTGACCTCGCCGGCCAGCGGCATGACGATATTGCTGGCGGCCTTCACCGACTCCAGCACCGCCACTTCGGCGCCCTGCTCATGGCGGCCGAGCTCCGGCAGCTGGACGTAGACCACGTCGCCGAGGGCTTCCTGGGCATAGTCGGTGACGCCGACGGTCACTTCGCCGGAAGCTTCGAGGCGCAGCCATTCATGGTCGGGTGTGAAGCGCAGGGTGGTCATGGATCGTCCTCTTGGTCTCGTCTGGAGCCGTCGGGTGGCTCGCGATTTTTCCCGGCACGAGAGCAAGGGTGATGCCAAGACAAATAAAATTCTTATAAATCAATTAGTTGAAAAACAATGCCATCAGACGTGAACCAACCATTGGAACGAAATCATTCCACGAAAACCAGCGAGTCTCCTGGCTTTTAGCGCATCAGGGCCCCGGCTGGCGCGGCCGCCACCAAATGGAACGAAACCGCTCCACCGGAGCG
The DNA here is from genome assembly GCF_036231725.1 of Pseudomonas sp. JH-2. Lineage (NCBI taxonomy): Bacteria > Pseudomonadati > Pseudomonadota > Gammaproteobacteria > Pseudomonadales > Pseudomonadaceae > Pseudomonas > Pseudomonas sp. JH-2. The sequence goes on from NZ_JAZAQP010000014.1 coordinate 39,138, forward strand.
AAACCGTTCCACCCTCAGCGCTCGCCGATCCCGTACTTGCGCAGGCGCTGGCCGATGGCGGTGTGCGAGGTGCGCAGGCGCGCGGCCAATTGCCGCGTCGAAGGGTAGGCCGCGTAGAGGCGCTGCAGCAGCGACTTCTCGAACTGCTGCACGGCCTCCTCCAGGCTGGTGACCTCCTCGTCGGCGGCCTGGCGGGTATCCAGCTCGGTGCCGGCCACTTCCAGGTCCTCGACACCGATCACCTCGCCCTCGCCGATGGCCGCGGCGCGGAAGATCTTGTTCTGCAGCTGGCGCACGTTGCCGGCCCAGCGGTTGCCCAGCAGCAGCGGGTGGGTTTCCGGCGCCAGGCGGCACGGCGGGCGCTGGATCTGCGTACAGGCCAGGCGCAGGAAGTGCTCGGCCAGCAGCAGGATGTCCTGGCCGCGCTCGCGCAGCGGCGGCACCTGCAGGTTGAGGACGTTGAGGCGGTAGTAGAGGTCTTCGCGGAAGCTGCCCTCGCCGACCATCTTCGCCAGGTTGCGGTGGGTGGCGCAGAGCACCCGCACGTTCACCCGCACCTCGCGCTCGCCGCCGATGCGGCGGAAGCAGCCGTCGCTGAGGAAACGCAGCAGCTTGGCCTGCAGGTAGGGCGACATCTCGCCCACTTCGTCGAGGAACACCGTGCCGCGGTCGGCCAGCTCCAGCAGGCCCGGCTTGCCGCCGCGCTGGGCGCCGGTGAAGGCGCCCGAGGCGTAGCCGAACAGCTCGCTCTCGGCCAGGCTCTCCGGCAGCGCCGCGCAGTTCAGCGCCAGGAAGGGTTCTTCGCGGCGTGCGCTCAAGGCATGGCAGGCGCGCGCCACCAGTTCCTTGCCGGTGCCGGTCTCGCCCTGGATCAGCAGCGGCGCGTCCAGCCCGGCGACCTTGCGCACCCGCGCCTTCAACTGCATCAGCGGCGGCGAGCGACCGATCAGGCCCTGCAGGCCCTCGGCGTGGTCGTGGTGCAGCAGCGACAGGCGCTCGCCGATGCGGCTCGGCGGGTAGAGCGTCAGTAGGCCGCCATCCAGGGCATCGCCGGCGCCGCGGATCGGCGTGGCGTCCAGCAGCAGCGGCTGGCCGCCGAGGCTGACCTCGTGCATCGGCAGGCGGAAGCCCTTCTCCACCAGGTGCTCGGCCAGGCCCGGTTCGTCGAACAGGGTGGACAGCGACTCGCCGGCCGGCTGGCGGCCGCACAGGTCGATGAGCCGGGGGTTGGCGAAGAGCACCCGGGCCTGGGCGTCCACCGCCAGCACCGGGTCGCCCATGGCCGCCAGCAGCGCGTCCAGGTGCAGGCTGCGGCGCTGGCCGGGGAGCATGTCGACGATCTGCACCGAGAGCACGCCGCGCACCCGCAGCAGCGCGCCATGCAACTCGTGGAGCACTTCCTGGCGCAGCTCGGGGGCATCTATATAGACGTTCGGCGGCACCATCTCCACCGCGTCCAGGTTCAGGTTGCGCGCGCCCAGCAGCGCCAGGACTTCCTGGGTGATGCCGACGCGGTCGGTGAAGGTGACGTGGATTCGCATGCTCGGGGCCCTGGCTACGCGCTGCGCATGATCGGACTTTTGCCCGGCGCAGACAACGCTCAGAACCCGTTGACGCAGTTATGCCGACGCGCAGCAGATCGCAGGCAGGTTCTCAGAACAGGCTGAGCTGCTCGGCCCTGCCGCGCAGGTCGACCAGGCGCACGCCCACGCCGATCAGCCGCACCGGCCGCGCGCCGCGCTGGAAGGCCTGGTTCAGCAGTTGCCGGTAGCTGTCCAGGTCGCGGCTGGCGTTGGCCTGCTCCAGGGTGGTCTGGGTGAAGTCGTGGAACTTCAGCTTGACGAAGGGCTTGCCCGGCCGGTAGCTGGCGTCCAGGCGCTGCATGCGCCGCTGCAGCTCGTCGAGCAGCCCGGGCAGCTCGGCCAGGCAGGCGTCGACGTCGGGCAGGTCGCGGTCGAAGGTGTTCTCCACGCTGATCGACTGGCGCCGGCTGTCCACCTGCACCGGGCGCTCGTCGATGCCGCGGGCCAGGTTCCACAGGCGCTCGCCGAAGCCGCCGAACTCGCGCACCAGCGCCAGGCGCGACCAGTCGCGCAGCTGCTGGCAGTCCTGCACGCCCAGGCGCGCCAGCTTCTCGGCGGTGACCTTGCCCACGCCGTGGAGCTTCTTCACCGGCAGTTCGGCGACGAATTCCTCGACCTGCTCGGGGGTGATGACGAACAGGCCGTTGGGCTTGCGCCAGTCGCTGGCGATCTTGGCCAGGAACTTGTTCGGCGCCACCCCGGCCGAGACCGTGATGCCCAGCGACGACCAGACGCGCCGGCGGATGTCCTGGGCGATGCGCGTGGCGCTGCCGGAAAACTGCTGGCAGTCGCTGACGTCCAGGTAGGCCTCGTCCAGGGACAGCGGCTCGATGAGGTCGGTGTAGTCGCGGAAGATCCCGTGGATTTCCCGCGACACGCCTTTGTAGACGTCCATGCGCGGGCGCACGATGGTCAGGTCCGGGCACAGCTTGACCGCGGTGCGCATGGCCATGGCCGAGTGCAGGCCGTAGACGCGCGCCTCGTAGTTGCAGGTGGCGACCACCCCGCGCTTGTCCGGCGAACCGCCCACGGCCAGCGGCTTGCCCGCAAGGCTGGGGTCGTCGCGCATCTCGATGGCGGCGTAGAAGCAATCGCAATCGATGTGGATGATCTTTCGCTGCCGGGAACTCAACGCGGAACCTGCTCGGACGGAATTGCACCGGAACACCGGGGAAATGCCCCTGCCGTTCCTGAGTGCTCGGTGAAGGCACCATGGTAATGCAAAACGGTGCGAACGCCCGCGCCGCCCGCCCTGGGCCGCCCTGCTTCGCTAAGCATCTGAAGAAAAACCAGTTTTTCCGAGAAAACGGTTGACAGGGTGGCCGTCCTGAGTAGAATGGCCGCCGCGGGATGGAGCAGTCTGGTAGCTCGTCGGGCTCATAACCCGAAGGTCGTTGGTTCAAATCCAGCTCCCGCAACCAGACACAAGGAAAAGGCCACTCTTCGGAGTGGCCTTTTTCGTTTGCGCTCAATTTAAATAATTGATCGGAAAGCAAAAATCGATTGACAGGGTGTTCAGCCCGAGTAGAATGGCCGGCGCGGGATGGAGCAGTCTGGTAGCTCGTCGGGCTCATAACCCGAAGGTCGTTGGTTCAAATCCAGCTCCCGCAACCAACATAGAAAAAAGCCACTCTGCGGAGTGGCTTTTTTCGTTACAGCGGAAAAAGACCGAGCCTGATCCAGGCTGCGCCCCCCATAATTGCAGTCATTTGTTCCCACGGACTTGGGAATTCGCGAGGGTGCCCCCACCTGTCGCGCAACAGCCATGAGGTGCCCGATGCGCGTCGACTCCACCGCGCCTGAGACTCCGGAAACTGCCAGCGCCCCTTCCCGCCCCCGCCTGATCGAACGGCTCGGCGCCCACCGCCAGGCCATCGGCGTCGGCGTCACCCTGTTGCTGTTCGCCCTGGCGCTGGTGGCCTGCTACCACCTGCTGCGCGACATCGATCCCTATTCCCTGCACGACGCCATCCTCGACATCCCCGGCGACGCGCTGTTCGGCGCCCTGGCCGCGACGGTCGCGGGGTTCATCTGCCTGCTCGGCTACGAGTGGTCGGCCACCCGCTTCGCCGGGGTGAAGCTGCCGCTGCCGACGCTGCTGACCGGCGGCTTCAGCGCCTTCGCCATCGGCAACGCGGTGGGCCTGTCGATGCTTTCCGGCGGCTCGGTGCGCTACCGCCTGTACGCCCGCGCCGGGCTGAACGCCATGGAAGTGGCGCGCATGACGCTGTTCGCCAGCCTGTCCCTGGGCTGCGCGCTGCCGATCCTGGCAGCCATGGCCGCGCTCAGCGACCTGCCCGACGCCGCCCTGGCGCTGAACCTGCCGCAGTGGCTGGTGGCGACCCTGGCGGTGGCCATCCTGGCCTTCTGCGTGCTGCTGGTGGTCGGCATGGAGCGACGCCGCGAGCCGGAGCAACCGTCGCCGGACAGCCAGCTGATCCGCATAGGCCGCCGTTCGGTGCGCATGCCGGGCCTGCGCCTGTCGCTGCTGCAGCTGGTGATCACCGCGCTGGACGTGGCCGCCGCCGCCACCGTGCTCTACCTGCTGCTGCCCGAGGCGCCGCCGTTCGGCGCCTTCCTGCTGGTCTACATGATCGCCCTGGCCGCCGGCGTGCTCAGCCACGTGCCCGGCGGCGTCGGGGTGTTCGAGGCGATCCTGCTGGCGGCCTTCGCCGGCCAGCTGGGCGCCGCGCCCCTGGCCGCCGCCCTGCTGATGTATCGCCTCATCTATGTGGTGCTGCCGCTGCTGCTGGCCTGCCTGCTGCTGCTGGTGGTCGAGGCGCGGCGCATGCTCCTGGCGCGCCAGGCGATGCGCGTGGCGTCCGGCCTGGCCGCGCCGGTGCTGGCGGTGCTGGTGTTCATTTCCGGCATCGTCCTGCTGTTCTCCGGCGCCACCCCGTCCATCGACACCCGCCTGGACGAGCTGGACTTCCTGGTCCCGCACCGCCTGGTGGATGCCTCGCACTTCGCCGCCAGCCTGATCGGCGTGCTCTGCCTGCTGCTGGCCCAGGGCCTGCGCCGGCGGCTGTCGGCGGCCTGGGCGATCACCCTGGTGCTGCTGCTCAGCGGCGCGGTGCTGTCGCTGCTCAAGGGCGTGGACTGGGAGGAAGCGCTGATCCTCGGCGTCACCGCCCTGCTGCTGGCGATCTTCCGCCGCTCCTTCTACCGCCGCAGCCGGCTGATGGAAGTGCCCTTCTCGCCGCTGTACCTGGCGGCGGCCGCCTGCGTGGTGGCGGCGTCCATCTGGCTGTTCCTGTTCGCCTACCAGGACGTGCCCTACAGCCACGAGCTGTGGTGGCAGTTCGCCCTCGACGCCGACGCCCCCCGTGGCCTGCGCGCGGCCCTGGGCAGCTGCCTGCTGCTGGCCGCGGTGGGCCTGACCTGGCTGCTGCGCACCTCGCCGCCGGCGATCCACGAGCCGAGCGCCGAGGAACTGGACCGCGCCGCCGCCATCCTCGCCCGTTCCGAGCAGCCCGACGGCGGCCTGGCGCTGTCCGGCGACAAGGCCCTGCTGTTCCACCCCAGCCAGGACGCCTTCCTCATGTATGCCCGCCGCGGCCGCAGCCTGGTGGCGCTGTACGACCCGATCGGCCCGACCCAGGCCCGCGCCGAGCTGATCTGGCAGTTCCGCGACCTCTGCGACCTGCACCACGCGCGCCCGGTGTTCTACCAGGTGCGCGCGGAGAACCTGCCGTTCTACATGGACATCGGCCTGACCGCCCTCAAGCTCGGCGAGGAGGCGCGCGTGGACCTGCGCCGCTTCGACCTGGAAGCCAAGGGCAAGGACATGAAGGACCTGCGCTACACCTGGAACCGCGGCCAGCGCGACGGCCTGGCCATCGAGTTCCACGACGCCGGGCAGGCGCCGATGGAGGAGCTCAAGGCGATCTCCGACGCCTGGCTGGGCGGCAAGGCCACCCGCGAGAAGGGCTTCTCCCTGGGCCGCTTCACCCCCGAGTACCTGCGCTACTTCCGCGTCGCCGTGGTGCGCCACCAGGGCCGCGCGGTGGCCTTCGTCAACCTGCTGGAGACCGCCAGCCACGAGCTGGCCAGCCTGGACCTGATGCGGGTGGTGCCGGACGCGCCGAAGATGACCATGGAATTCCTCATGCTCGGCCTGATCCTGCACTACAAGGAACGCGGCTACGCCCGCTTCAGCCTCGGCATGGTGCCGCTCTCGGGCCTGCAGCCGCGCCGTGGCGCGCCGCTGACGCAGCGCCTGGGCGCGCTGGTGTTCCACCGCGGCGAACAGTTCTACAACTTCCAGGGGCTGCGTCGCTTCAAGGACAAGTTCCAGCCCGACTGGGAACCCCGCTACCTGGCCGTGCCCGCCGGACTGGATCCGCTGGTGGCGCTGGCCGATACCGCCGCCCTGATCGCGGGCGGCCTGTCCGGACTGGTGAAACGCTGATATGTCGAAACGTCGCTGGCGCCTGTTGGCCATCGTCCTGCTACTGGTAATCGCCGCTGCTGCCGCTGCCGTGCTGCTGTGGCTCCACCCGCTGTCCCAGGCGCGCCTGGAGCACGGCAAGCTGCCCGACGGCAGCCCCGTGAGCCTGGCCATCCCCGCCAGGCATCCGACCGCCACCGTGCTGCTGGCGGTGCCCCAGGACAACAAGCTGGACGACGCCCAGCTGCTGGCCCTGGCCCACGACAATGGCGCGCGGGTGGTGCAGTTCCTGTTCCCGGACAACGATTGCGTGGCTCAGCAGCACCGCGTGCAGGCCGCGCTGAACCTGCTCGACGCCCAGCCCACCCTGGTCGCCGGCGTGCACCAGGGCGGCGCCTGGGCCTGGCGCTGGCTGGCCGGGCAGAACAGCGACAAGGCCAAGGCCCTGTCGGTCGGCTTCGCCCTCGACAAGCCCGACTGCGCCACGCCCAGGCTGCCGCAGAGCGCGCCCCACGGCCACTGGACCGCCGCCTGGAACGACAACCCGGACGACGAGACCGCGCGCTTCGCCCGCACCCAGCAGAACGCCGAGACCGTCATCGCCAACTACTACGACAGCCTGCCGGTGGTTCTCGACGACCAGCTCAAGCGCCTGATCCAGGGCAGCGGCGACGACTTCCCGGTGGTCGAGGTGCCCGCCGCCAAGCCGTCGCCCACCGTCACCCTGTTCTACTCCGGCGACGGCGGCTGGCGCGACCTGGACCGCGACGTCGCCGGGCAGATGGCCGAGCTGGGCTACCCGGTGGTGGGCATCGACGCGCTGCGCTACTTCTGGGAGCACAAGAGCCCCGAGCAGAGCGCCGCCGACCTCGCCCTGCTGATGCAGCACTACCGCGAGAAGTGGGGCGCCACCCACTTCGTGCTGGCCGGCTACTCCTTCGGCGCCGACGTGCTGCCGGCCATCTACAACCGCCTGCCCGAGGCCGACAAGCAACAGGTCAGCGCCGTGCTGCTGCTGGCCCTGGCGCGCAGCGGCAGCTTCGAGATCGAGGTACAGGGCTGGCTGGGCAAGGCCGGCCAGGAAGCCGCCACCGGCCCGGAACTGGCGCGCATGCCCGGGCCCAAGGTGCTCTGCGTGTACGGCATCGACGAGAAGGACGAGAGCGGCTGCACCCAGCCCCAGGCCATCGGCGAGAACCTGGAACTGCCCGGCGGCCACCACTTCGACGAGAACTACCCGGCCCTGGCCAAGCGCCTGGTGAACGCCATCCGCGCGCGCCAGGTGCCGCCGAACGAGTCCTGAGCCGAAGGCTGGCTTACACTTCAGGCATTGGCCGCCTCTTCAGCCTGGCTTCAGGCTGAAGAGGCAAGGTGCCCGGACCCGCCGCCACGAGCGGGACAGCCTGAAGAGAAGGAGTTTCCATGAGCCAGCCCCCCTACCCGCGCCGCTACGGCAGCCTGTCCATCGCCCTGCACTGGCTGATGCTGGTGCTGATCGCCGGCGTCTACGCCTGTATCGAGCTGAAGGGCAACTACCCCAAGGGCAGCGACACCCGCGCACTGCTCAGCCAATGGCACTTCATGCTCGGCCTGAGCGTGTTCTGCCTGGTCTGGCTGCGCCTGATCGGCCGCTTCATCTACCCCACCCCGCCGATCGTGCCCGCCCCGCCGGCCTGGCAGATGCTGCTGGCCAAGGCCGTGCACCTGGCGCTCTACGCGATGATGATCGGCCTGCCCCTGGCCGGCTGGACCATCCTCAGCGCCGCCGGCAAGCCGATCCCCTTCTGGGGCCTGGAACTGCCGCCGCTGGTGGCGGAGAACCCGGACCTGGCCAAGCAGGTCAAGGCCGTCCACGAGACCGTCGGCAACATCGGCTACTTCCTGATCGGCCTGCACGCCATCGCCGCGCTGTTCCACCACTTCATCAGCCGCGACAACACCCTGGTGCGCATGCTGCCCGGCGCCGGCGAGGCGCGGCCGGAATAGGCGGGCCTACGCCGCCCCATCGCGCCATTCCCATGCAGGAGCGCGCCCTGCGCGCGAATCGCGGACAGAGTCCGCTCCTACAGGTTGCCGAGGCACAGCATTTCCCCGTAGGAGCGGAACTTTTCCGCGATAGCCGGATACCCCGGCGCGGTTCGCGGATGAGATCCGCCCCTACGCAACCCCACCCACGCCATTCCCATGCAGGAGCGCGCACTGCGCGCGAATCGCGGGCAGGGCCCGCTCCTAC
>NZ_JAZAQP010000014.1:47552-144463 GCF_036231725.1 Pseudomonas sp. JH-2
CCGCGATAGCCGGATGTCCCGGCGCGGTTCGCGGATGAGATCCGCTCCTACGCAACCCCACCCACGCCATTCCCATGTAGGAGCGCGCCCTGCGCGCGAATCGCGGGCAGGGCCCGCTCCTACAGGTTTGGGGCATGTTATTTCGCCTGTAGGAGCGGACTTTGTCCGCGATAGCCGGGTGTCCCGGCGCGGTTCGCGGATGAGATCCGTTCAGGTTGCCGCACAGCGCGCCCCTCAGATCTCCACCTGCGTCCCCAGCTCGATCACCCGGTTCAGCGGCAGGTTGAAGTAGCGCAGGTTGCCGTTGGCGTTCTTCAGCAGGAAGGCGAACAAGCCTTCGCGCCAGCGCGCCATGCCGATGCGCCTGGACGGGATCACCGTCTCGCGGCTGAGGAAATAGGTGGTGCGCATCGGGCTGAAGTCCAGCTCGTTGAGGTGGCAGTACTTCAGCGCCGCCGGGATGTCCGGGTCCTCCATGAAGCCGAAGTGCAGCAGCACGCGGAAGAAGCCCTCGCCGTAGGCATCCACCTCGAAGCGGCGGTCGGTGGCGACCCGCGGGCTGTCTTCGTTGACCACCGTGAGCAGCACCACCTGCTCGTGCAGCACCTGGTTGTGCAGCAGGTTGTGCAACAGCGCGTGCGGCACGGCGTCGGAACGCGCGGTGAGGAACACCGCGGTGCCCTGTACCCGGTGCGGCGGCTGCGAGCGGATGCTGGCGATGAACAGCGGCAGCGGCAGCGAGCCTTCGTCGAGGCGCTCCACCAGCAACTGGCGGCCGCGCTTCCAGGTGGTCATCAGGATGAACAGGGCGATACCGGCGATCACCGGGAAGGCGCCGCCCTGCACCACCTTCGGCAGATTGGCGGAGAAGAACAGCACGTCCACCAGCAGCATCATGCAGAAGAACGGAATGGCCAGCCACAGCGGCCACTTCCAGTGCAGCCAGAGCACCACGCCCATCAGCAGGGTGGTCACCAGCATGGTCCCGGTCACCGCCACGCCATAGGCCGAGGCCAGCGCCGCGGAGGACTCGAAGCCCAGCACCAGCAGCACCACACCGACCATCAGCGCCCAGTTCACCCCGGCGATGTAGACCTGCCCCTGCTCCTGGCTGGAGGTGTGCTGCACGAACATGCGCGGCACGAAGCCCAGCTGGATGGCCTGGCGGGTCAGCGAGAAGGCCCCGGAAATCACCGCCTGGGAGGCGATCACCGTGGCCACGGTGGACAACGCCACCATCGGCAGCAGCGCCCAGGACGGCGCCAGCAGGTAGAAGGGGTTGCGCGCGGCTTCCGGGTTGTAGAGGATCATCGCGCCCTGGCCGAAGTAGTTCAGCACCAGGCCCGGCAGCACCAGGGCGAACCAGGCGCGGGAAATCGGCTTGCGGCCGAAGTGGCCCATGTCCGCGTACAGCGCCTCGGCGCCGGTCAGCGCCAGCACGGTGGCGCCGAGGATGGCCACGCCGATGCCCGGATGGACCACGAAGAAATTCACCGCCCAGTACGGGTTCATGGCGTTGAGCACCACCGGGTGCTGGTAGATGCCGTACAGGCCCAGCGCGCCGAGCACCACGAACCAGATCACCATCACCGGGCCGAACAGGATGCCGATGCGCGCCGTGCCATGGCGCTGGATGAGGAACAGGCCGACCAGCACCACCAGCGCCAGCGGCACCACCCAGTGCTCCAGGCCGTCGAAGGCGATCTCCAGGCCCTCGATCGCCGAGAGCACCGAGATCGCCGGGGTAATCATGCTGTCGCCGTAGAACAGCGAGGCGCCGAACAGGCCCAGCACCACCAGCACCGCGCTCAACCTGGGGTAGTCGTGGGCGGCGCGGCGCGCCAGCGCGGTCAGCGCCATCACCCCGCCCTCGCCCTGGTTGTCGGCGCGCAGGACGAAGATCACGTACTTGATCGAGACCACCCACACCAGCGACCAGAAGATCAGCGAAAGGATGCCGAGGATGGCGTCGTGCCCCACCTGCACGCCATAGCCGCCGACGAAGACTTCCTTGAGCGTATACAGCGGGCTGGTACCGATGTCGCCGTAGCAGACGCCCACCGCGGCCACCATCATGCCCAGGGCGGAGCTTGAATGGTTTTCCTGCTGCTCCGCGGTTCCAGCGCTGGCGTTGGACATGTAACAAAATTCCTCTAGGAAAAATTCGGCGCATCCTGCGCCGACGGACTCGGCGATGCAAGCGCCGCGAAAGCTCGATCTGAATGACTATAGAGGGTGTTCGGCGGCCTTACCCTGTGCCTGGCGGCGCTTTCGCGGGGCGCTGCGGCAGCTTGTCTCACGGAGGCTGGTCAAGCGCGCGGGCTGCCGCTAGAATTGCGCACTTTTTGATCAGAGGCGCCGCCAGCGCGCCCTTAGAGGTTAGCCGCCCATGTCCACCGCAACGCCCAAAGTCGGATTTGTCAGCCTCGGATGCCCATAGGATGGTCAAAATAAACTTTTGAGGCGGACACAAAAAAAGGCCCGTCGCTACCGGGAAACCCAGCAGCGACGGGCCGTTCAGCACTACTTGTCGGCGGCGACCAGCCGATCCACTTCGCGTTGCACCAGTGCCTGATACTCCGGCGGGCTAAGCGCGTCGATCTCGTCCTTCACCCAATCGCCCCACCGCCCCTTCCGCTTCGAGCGTTCACCGAACAGCTTTCCAGCCTCGACTTTCGCACGCTCCAGGTTCTGCTGCCAAAACTCGAACAGCCGGGATTTCTCGTCCTCCTGCGCCTGGCGCTCATCGGCCGGTCGGTTCGCTAGATTCCAGCTCATTGGGTGCCTCCTGAATTCAAAGGCACGCATTCTACTTCGATAGGACCGCGCTTTCGCACCGCTTGTCTCCATCACAAAATACTGTATATAAATACAGCTATCATCCAATCCCATGGATCACCATTTACTTATGGAGAGCGAGATGGAAACCAACATTGTGGAAATTGAGAAGGCCCTTTTTGAAAGACGCCGCGCGATCTTCAATGCCATTTGGCATCCAGACGTCACGCTGACATTCACGCCCGAGCACTGCAAGAAGGCAAGGGATATGCTCGACTGGAGCGTCGAAGCACTGGCTTTCAGATCAGGCGTATCCACCAGGGCAATACGGGAGCTGGAGTCTTCGGGCCAGCCAATGCGTCGAATCACCATGCAGGCGCTGGCATACGCCTTTGAGAGCGAAGCACTTGTTTTCCTTCCCGGCCACCCTCCCTTGATCGGAGACAACTGCCGCGGCGCGACTGCTGATCCGCGCCTAAGCCCTGACTACCATCTCATCGAGTGAAACGGTGGAACCATGACGGTACGGATAGTTGTCTGTGGCGGCCGCGACTATGCGGACCACAACCATGTCAGGGTTGTGCTAGAGCACGTACAGGACCGCCGGGGCATCGACGCTATCATTCAGACAGGGGGCTGGGGTGCTGAGCACTGGGCGAGGTATTGGGCGAAAGGAAGACGCTGCGAGGTGATCACGGCCCAGAATGTTCTGGATATGTTCGACCTGCAGCCCGACGGCGTCGTGGCCTGGCCAGGGAAGACAAGGACTGCGGCCGTGCTGGCCGCCGCGAGAAAGGCCGGCGTCCCGGTCTACCAAGCACCACCACCTGGCACCCTCCCAGATAGATACCGGATCCTGCCCGTGGGCCGTTGACCGTCTACCCTTCCAAAAACTGGAGGGCGATCTGGCCGCACCGGGCGATTGCCCCGATCAACGGCTGGTTCGAGTGGGTGCCCGCGCGCGACATGCGCGGCGCCCCGGGCGCTAGAACAGCCCTCCCAGCGCCGCCGGCTCCCAGTTCATGATCACCAACTCCCCCGTCACCTCGGCCAGGCTCTGCCGCTGGTTCGTGTTGCTGTAGCGAATGTCCAGCCGCTCGACGTGGAACCCCTCGAACACGCGCCGGATGTCGGGGTGGTCGTTGATGCTGACCATCACCCGCCCCTTGCACCGCCGCATGAAGCTGGCCATCCGCTCGTACTCCTCGAAGGGGAAGGCGACGCCATAGCCCTCGGTCTGCCAGTACGGCGGATCCATGTAGAAGAACGTGTGCGGCCGGTCGTAGCGCTCGGCGCATTCCAGCCAGGGCAGGTTCTCGACGTAGGTGCCGGCCAGGCGCTGCCAGGCCGCCGACAGGCTTTCCTCGATGCGCAGCAGGTTGATGGCCGGGCCGGTGGTGGCCGTACCGAACGTCTGCCCGCTGACCTTCCCGCCGAAGGCGTGGTGCTGCAGGTAATAGAAGCGGGCGGCGCGCTGGATGTCGGTCAGCGTCTCCGGCCTGGTCAGCTTCTGCCACTCGAACACCTGGCGGCTGGAGATCGCCCATTTGAACTGGCGGATGAACTCCTCCAGGTGGTGCTTCACCACCCGATAGAGACAGACGATGTCGCCGTTGAGGTCGTTGAGCACCTCGGTCGGGGCCGGGACCGGCCGGAGAAAGTACAGCGCCGCGCCGCCGGCGAACACCTCAACGTAGCACTCGTGCGGCGGGAACAGGGGGATCAGGCGGTCGGCCAGGCGGCGCTTGCCGCCCATCCAGGGGAAAATCGGGTTGCTCATGGTGCAAGCCTTTACTGTATGGATAAACAGGTGATAGGCTCGCCGCGCTTCGTGCACGAGGCGGGAGCCATGGCTGGGCTTGCAGGGATAGTCTGCGGGCTTGGCGGCCGGCGGGGTGTTCCAGCACCCCGCCGGCCGCTCCTTCACTTCGGACGCTGGGCGTCCTGGCGCTGTATGCACTCCAGCACCTGGTTGGCGCAGTTCAGCAGCGCGGCCTCGGTGTCATCCAGGGCCTGCCGCCACTGGTCGTTCACCAGCACCGCCGGCCGCGCCGGCAGGACGCACGCCACCAGCGGGCAGAACTGCCGGGCTACGGTAGGCGGCGGGATCGGTTGTTTCGGGGCGAGCGTACAGCCGGCCAAGGCCAGCAGGCACAAGCCCGCGCAGATACTCATCGACAGCTTGATCATTGCGACGTAACTCCTCGAGGGCCGCACCCTGGGCCCTGGCGTTGCTGGAAACGGTCTGAGCCAGCGCGCGCATACGCTGGTCAATTTCGGTGATCTGGCCGATCTGGCGTTGCTGCTCGGCCAGCACGCCGGCCTGCAGGCTGACCAGCTGCTGTGCGTCACCGGCGGCCTTCTCCGCGGCATCAGCGCGCTGGGCCTGGAGATCGATGCGCGGGGCCAACCCCCACCAGACTAGGCCTGCACCGAGCGCAACCAGCAGGGCCACGCCCAGCGCCCAGGCGCCAACCCGCCACGCCACACCGCTCATGTCAGCACCGCCCTTGCCGTCGCCCACAGATCGAGGCGCTCTGCCTGGCCATTCAATCCGCCGTTAATGCGGCGGGTGATGTCGTTGAAACGACCGGCGTCTGCCAACTCGTTGAGCCCATGACTGGCCCACCACCACGCTGCCGAAAGGGCAGCGAACTCCGGCTGCTCCAACAGTTCGGGCTCGCTTTCCAGGGGCTGGCCGATGCCGCTGCCGGCGGCCCGGTAGTTCGCGCGGCCGGTAACCTGCAGCAGGCCGCGGCCGCGATAGGCCCAACCGTCGCCACTGGCCTCGTCGCCATTCCCGTTCCGGCCGGCGTAGGTGTTGTTGGCAATCGCCTGCGGATGTCGCGCTAGTTTCATCGCCAGGGCGTTTGGCTTCCCGTCGACGCCGGCATAGCGTTTCGGCCAAACCCTGGCCAGGCCGGCGGCATCGTAGTTCAGGTTCTCGACCAGGCGGGTGAGTTGGCTGCTTTCATGGCCGACCTGCGCCAGGAACGCGCTCATGCGCACGCTCGATGTGATGCCGTAACGGATCATCGCCCGGTTCAGTGCAGGAACAAAAACGCCGGCTCTTGGGCCGGCGTTCGGGAGGATGCGCAGCAGCTGCGCGTCGGTGATAGGCATTGGACCTCCTTAGGCTTCTGCCGGCGGCTCTACGGCACCGGACAGCGATTGCTGCTTGATCTGCATGGCCACCACTGCCAGCACCACGAGGACGGCATATGCGACCTGGTAGGCATTGCCGGGCAGCACCCCTTGCAGGGCGGGAAGGTTCTGCCGCAACAGCTCGATCACCGGAATCATGGTGATGATCCAGGTGCTGAAACGGCGGTACCACAATTTCCATTGCGGAATCAGTTGCATTTCATTTTCTCCGGGCATGAAAAAGCCCGCCGAAGCGGGCTTGTTGGTTGGCAAAAGCTGGTTACTCGTAGTCGAGATCCGCTGCTCGGCAGACAATGACGGTAGCCATCTCACCATCGAGCAACACGCGAATCCGCGGCTCATTCCCCATAAACGAATCGATTTCAATGACGGTCCCGTAAGGCTCCTTCCACGGGTAGGTGTCATGCACCATCCGCAGCGGAACCTAGACACGCAGACCGACCCGTACGTCCTTGAGCTCCATATCCCCTCCTCACGCGAAAAGGGGATGCTATTCGGCCAAGTCGAGCGGGCCAAGCATCATTGCGAAACGTCTACGACCTTCAGTTGCTTCGGCTGCTTCTTCCGTTTGCCAGCAGCCTTGGCCTTCCCTTTCCTTCCTCCGTTGCACTCGACCGTTGTAGTCCACCCGCCAGCGGTGAAGACCTGCTCGACGGAGTCGACCAGGTAGCTACCATCCAGCCCCTCCTTGAAGCCCGAGGCATTGATCGTGATTTCAGCGAACAGTCCAGTACGACCAGGCATCTCCAAGCGCACACCGGCGGTGGAGCGATTGAATGCTGCCAGCCTAGCCTTGGCCGCTTGCTCCGCGGCGCTCTTGTTCGGGTGGATATGACGGTCGGTATGGATCGGCGGCAGGCCCGAGGGAGCGTCATCGTTGCCCAGCTCGACGACGACCAACGAACCGCTCGCAGCGTCTTGGTACTTCGACTTGACCGAGGAATGGACAGCCCGGTCATCAAGCCTGAACTGGAAACGCGATACGTCCGAACGACTGATCGTGACCGGCGGAAACGACTTGCCACTGGCACTTTCTCCCCCCTCACGAGGCAGCACCAACAGCTTGCCGTCGGCTACCTTCGCCGTGCAGTCGAACTGCCGGGCCAGGCGCGTGACGAAGTGGTAGTCAGACTCTTTGATCTGATCCGCCCTTGGCACGACCGTGATCACCGGGCATTCCGCCTTCCAGCCATTCCGGGCGGCGACGTCACTGACGATTCGCGACAAGCTGACGTTTTCCCAGCTGCCACTCCGAACACTCTTACCACTGCCGCGCATATCACTGGCCCGGCCACGGACAACGATGACGTCCGGGGGACCGGCGAACTCCACCGCATCGACCATGTAAACGCCCTGCTTGGCGAGGGCCTGGCCATAGCCCAGGTGCACCTCGATCTTCGCCCCACGGCGCGGCAGCGAAACCGAGCTGTCGCGGTCGTCAATTCGCAACTCGAACTCGTCGGACTCCAGCCCGACCTTGTCCAAGGTACGCAGCATCAGCAGGCGGTCATTAATCAGCGCCGTGATATCCGCCCCATCGGCCACGATACGAAATGCAGGATTCATGCACTTGCTCCAGAAATGAAAAACCCGCACAGGGCGGGTTCAATACGCGTAGCGAGTATTGCTATTTGCGGATGTCGATCAGCTCCAGGCGATCAGGCTGCACCTGAATAACGCTTTGGCAAACCGGACAGGCTATAACATCGTCTTTCTTGGGATCGATGTGCAGCCCTTTGGTGCAGGCAGGACAATCGCCCTCGGTTACTACCTCGCGGAAGCCAAATACCTTCCACAGCATCAACCCGACGATACCCACCGACATAAACCAGCCAATGAGCGGAACGAACGCCACAGCCACTGCCGCCACCCCTCCCCAAAACAGCCAGTCCAAGCGATACATAGCCTCGCTCCACCAGCTCCGCTTAACCTTCCTCAATGCTGTTGCTGCCATAGCACTTCCGACCTGTGCGTTATCGACAAGAACAATAGTATCGGCCACATCCAGCAAGGGCAACGTGCCATTAGGCCCACAGTTGTACCTCCTCGCTGGACGCCGCTGGCAGGTCCGGCATCAGGATCTGCACGCCGGCAGGCAGAGGCTGGGGCCGGTCTGCAAGCCCCGGATTAGCCTCCAGCACTGACTCGACGGTGCCGTTGAGGTGGCCGTAGACCTGGTAGCACAAGGTATCGAGCAGATCACCGTCAGACGTTCTGTAGATCTTCGCCATATCGGACGAACTCCAAGGTGAAGGATTGCTTGCGCGGGATGCCGCCATGCAGGAGAGCGGCCTGCTCTTCCTCGATGCGCGTCAGGCACCACACGCCAAGATCCCGGCCATACCCGGTGACCATGTTCAGCGCCTCTCGGCGCGCACCGATCTCGCGTAAGGTGTCGAGCTGCCCAAGACCACCTCGCCAATGCGGGAAGATCGCACCGCGCAAGGTGATGCGCTCGTCGCCCAGCCCGGGCGACTGCTGCGCCGGCCTGCGCGTAAGGCGCTCTTGCGACGCCCAGCGGAACTCACTCTGCCGGGTCAGCTGATCGAACGCCGAGGTGTCCAGATTGAAGCAATACTGCGGACTGCCCGGCGTCAGGGGCTGAAGGATCAGCAGGTGGGGAAACGGCTTAACCGCACCTGGCGATGTGCTCAGCGGATCTCGTTGCTGCTCGGTCGGCAAGATATCGGCCAAGGCAGGGCTGACAGAGCCTCCCAGCTTGTTCACGGCGACCATCGCCCTACTCGTCTGCTGCTTCAACTCGGCCATGCGGTCATCGATGCCACTCACCACTCGCGTGGCGGTGCTGTAGACCGACACCACACGACCGACCTTCGCCTGCGCCATACCGATTCCACGCATGGCACGCCGCAGCTTGTCGCCAACGCCGGCAGGCACACCGGGCAGCCCCTCCAACTCTGAGGCTGCGCCGGTGATCTCGCTGATGGCCCCGTTCACCGGCCCCATCACCCCGTCCAGACTCTTACGGCCGGCCTCGCCTGCCTGGGCCAGATAGCGCAGGCCGCCCTGTAGTTGCTCCATGTAGGCCACTATCGCTCACCCTCCTAAACATTAGGGATATCGAAGAGACCAGAGCGCTGCTGGCTCACCCGGTAGTCGTCGAACAGTTGTCGCAGGTGCGGGAACAGGTCGTCGGCAAGGCGGCGCGGATCCTTCACGTCGCCCTGGACGGTGATCGAGAGCCGCGGGGCGAAGGTCATCGACTGGCTGACCGGCGCCTTCTGCTCGGGCTCCGCCGGCGGCGCCGGCTTCGGTGCCGCATCGGCGGCCGTCCGCTCCGGCTTATCTTCGCCGAACAGCGCCAAGCCCAGGGTGCCCCCCAAGCTGCTGCCGCCCATCCCACCCAGGATCCCGCCGATCAGACCACCGGCGGCCGTTCCGATGATGGGGATGACCGAGCCCAGCGCTGCACCGGCGGCGGCGCCCGCCAGCGTCCCGGCAAGGGTGCCCGCTGCCGAGCCATAACCCTCGGCCTTCTCGTCCCGCGTTTCCGCGTTCTGGTAGGTGTCGTAGGCCTGCAGGCCAGAGGCCAGGACGGCCATCGGCAGCGTGCCCTTGACCGCGCCCGCCATACCGGCCAGCCGCCCGATGCGCCCACCACCTCGGCGGCCACCTGCGCCAGGCCCAACATCCAGCCCACCACCACCCAGCGGCCAGTTGGTGACGAACACCCGCTGCACGCCAGCGCCGCCGGCTCCACCGGCCAGAACATCGCCGAGCGCTCCACCGATGCCACCAGCACCACCACGCGCCCCCCGACCAGGCAGGCCGCTGCGCGCCAGGTCCAGCAAGCCGCGGCCGACACTGAACGTGGCCACCGCCGACTTGATGGCGACAAGCGCACCGGCGACCGAGACCAGGCCGACCACAACGCCCTTGGCGGAATCACTGAGCCGTGTAACCCCCTGGCCAATAGCCTTGGCCTTGTCCGCCACCCAGTCGGTGAACGGTGCGATGGCATCCCCGATGCTACGTAGGGCATCGTCCCAGGCCTGGCCGACCTCGGCCCAGCGCTGCCGGGATGCTTCCCTGCGCTCTCGCAGGTTCTTTTCCAGGATGCCGGTGGCGTTCCTCGATTCCGTTTTCAGCTGCTGGTAGAGGTCGCGGTTCTGCATGTAGGCTGTCAACGCAGCCTTCACCTGCATGTCGCTGAACAGATCGCCGGTCTTCAGCGACTCTTCCAGCGCATTGGTCATGGCCTTGACCTTCTGCGGATCCGACTCCTTGCTGATCGACTGCAGCCCCTTGGCCATCTCCTGGGCCTTCGACGGATCCACGGCCTCGATGTACTTGCGCGCAAGCTCGAAGCTGGCCTCGACGGGCGACAGGCCATTGGCGATGGCCTTGTTCATCGAGCCCTGATAGTCGATCCCAGCCTTGGAGTATGCCTTGACTGTATCGCCCGAGCTGATCTTGCCGAACCAGTTCTTCAGGTTGTTCGCCGCCTCGTCGGACGAGCCGGCCGTCTTCATCTGCACCTGGAGCATGGCGCCCAATTGGGTGACCGCATCCAGGCCATACACCCCCTGCTTGGCCATTTCGGCCAGCAGCGAGGGGAACCATTTCGCCATGTCGCTGGCCTCGAACGAGCCAGCCTGGCCTTGGTAGGCAATGGCTTCCAGCGCCCGCTGCATCTCGGCCGGGTCGCTGATCCGTGCGTTCTGCTGCAGGGCATTGATCATGCGTCCGGTATCGTCCGCGCCGGCGCCCTGCCCCACCACGAACCTGCTGGCCACCGGCGCGTAGTTCACCGCGGCACCCAGGTCCATGCCCGCACCGACCAGCTGGTTGATCAGCCCGGCCACGTCGTTACGTCCCAGCCCCGTATCGCGCGACGTACTGATGATCTGCCGCGACATGTCGCGCTCTTCCGGGGCACCGGCGACACCCGCCTTGATCGCGATGTCACGGACGATGGCGTTGTAGTTCGCCGACACCGCCGCCGGCACCACCATGGCTGCGCCGAGTTTCGCGGCATCCCCCGCCGCCGACTTGCCCAGGGCCACGCCAGCATTGATGCGATTCATGCCGCTGGCCCGCAACTCCAGACTGCGCGTGGTCGCCCCCATGCGACGATAGGCAGCATCGAGGTTGCGCACCTCGACGCCCTGCTTGCGCAGGGCATCCAGGTTGCCATTGAGCTTACGCAGCACGCCATCAGCCGCGGCATCGCCCACCCGGTGCAACTGCTGGTACTCACGCTGCAGGCGCTGGGTTTCGCCGATCAGGCCCTGCAACGCACGGGCTTGCTGGCCTTTCTTCTGCAAGGCATCGATGCGCGACGACACGTTGCCGAAGGCCTTGCCGACCGTCGCGCTGACTGCGCCGCCTAGCACCAGGCCAATCGCCAGGTTCTTGCTCATGATGTGTTCCTCAGCCGACGCCACACCGCAACGCAGCGTCGGCCCTTATCAGTCGCAGCCCAGCCACCAAAGCAGATCCGCACAGGTCATGCGATCTATCTCCGATGGTTGGAAGCCGTACCGGGCCGCCAGCGCCCGGGCCAGGTCACGCATCCGCCCCGGCGCTGCTCCCATCGTCCTCGACCAGACGAAAGTAGGCGGTCTGCAGACGCTGGTAGTCCACCAGCTTCAGGGCCTCCAGGTCCTTCTGGCCGATCTCCACCAGCGAGGCGAACAGTTGCAGTTCCCGGTCGGTCTCGTCGCCACCGGCCGCTCGATGGGCGATGCGAATGTCGCGCACGGTAGGGGCACGCATGCGCAGGCGGTCGACTTGGATGCCGTTGCACTCCACCGGACGGCTCAGTTGGATCACCGCCGCATCGGCGTCGACGGTCAGCCAGGCGGGCATTTTCTGAACATTGCTCATCGTCTATCTCCTCACAGGCCCAGGTCAGCGCGCACCGAGGCGAGCTGGTCCACCCCATCGATGACGCGCACGCCGTTGACGGGATCGATCTCGTAGATGACTCGCCCGCCGACTTCCAGCTTGTAGTAGCTGACGCCAACGGAGAATTTGAAGGCAGCCTTCTCCCCGGGCTGCCAATCGCCGGGGTCAACCTCCTTGAGCATGCCGCGCAAGGTGGCCACCACCGCGGTGGTAGCCCCCTTCTGGCCCTTGAACGAACCACGGAAGCTGCCGCTGAACGCGGTCTGGTCGGCCAGGCCGAAGTAGACCAGCGCCTCGCGGCGAACGCCGTTGGTGCTGAAGGAGGCCTCCAGCTTCTCCAGGCCCATGTCCATGTCGATGGGGGCATCCATACCGCCGGCGCGGTAGTCGTCGGTCTTCACGGTCAGCTTGGGCAGCGTCAGCGTCGGCACGTCACCGGCGAAGCTGATGCCGTCGACGAACAGGTTGGTGTTGAACAGGATCTGCGGAACCATGCGGGCTACTCCTTACGCGTCCAGAACTTCGGTCAACCACTGGTCGGTCACCTCGACCTGGAAGATCGGGTTCTCGGCCGGGATGACGTCGGTGAAGCGGATGTTCCAGTACACCTTGCCTTGGGCCAGTTGACTGGTGGTGTTGAGGGTGGGATCGGCGTAGACCTCGAAGTCGATCACGGCACCTTGGTTCTTCAGGTCGCGCATGAAAGCCTGCAGGCCCTCGGTGACGTCCTTGACGTAGGTCTTGGTGATGCCGCGATCCACCGCCCACTTGTGCCCGACCAGGATGGCGTCCATCACCATGTCCAGCGTCCGCACGCGCGTCACGAAGGTCCATTTCGCATCACTCGACAGCGTGCGGTTGCCCCACAGGCGGTAGCCGCCATCGCGAATGATGGTGGTGATGAACGCGTTGTTGAGCAGGTTCGCGCGGCAGGTCTCGTCGCCGTCCAGGAACTCCACCGGCCGCGAGGTGCCGGTGATGCCGACGAACTCCTTGTTCGACGGCGAACTCCAGAAGCCGTACTGGCTGTCGGTCCAGGCGAACAGGCCGGCCACCCAGGCGGAGGCCGGGGCATCCACCGTGGCGCTGGTCTCGGTGTCCCACATCTGCACGCCGGGATCGACCAGGAAGATACGCTTGCTGCCGAAATTACCGGCGTAGGCGATGGCGTCCTCGTCGGTGGTATTCGGGCCATCGACGATGGCGATGGCGCGCAGCTTGGCCGCCAGGGCGTCCATGGCGGTGGCCACCGCCTCGGTCGCCGAGTGCTTCGGCGCAACCAGCAGGCGCGGCTGGGCGTTGAACCTGGGCTTGCCATCGAGCAACGCCTGCAGGCCGGTGCGCGCACCGTCTACAGTGACACCGCCGATGATTGCGGACACCTGCTCGGCAGGCGTCCCGGCAAGAGCCACCCCCACGGCAACGATCACCGCGCTGGTGCGGGTGTAGATCGCCTTGCAGGCCTTGTAGATCGCCGAGTCGATTCCGAAGGCTGCAGCAGCTTCGCGTTCGTTGGTGATCAGCGTGGCGGCGTTCGGCTGAGCTGTCGCCGTACCCCCTGGGGTGAAGGTATCCACCAGGCCGATGATCGAGGAAGACGGCAACGAAATCGTCCGGGCGCCGACATCGACGCTGGTGACCGTAACGCCGTGAAAGAAACTCATGGGCATTTCTCCTGACATGAAAAAGCCCGCACAGGGCGGGCTAGTGGCTGAACTACGGGGCGGCGCCAGTCTCGGCACCGGATCTAGAGGAACGTAATCACTGCACCAAGGTGTTGTCCGAAGTGCCGAGCAGCGCGGCGACGTCCGGGTTCTGAGCGAGGAACTCGGTCAGCTTGGCCACGGGATCGGGCGCGACGGTCGGTTCCGGGCGGTTCACCAGATCCCAGTCGGCGCCGTTGAAGCGTGGCCAGCGGTCCTCGGGCACCTCGGCCGGCGGCGCCACCAGGGTGCAACGCGCCGGCAGCAGGTAGACGCCCGGCTCGAGCGGGGACTCGTCCGCCTCGGTGGTGCCGACCAGTAGGCCGGCGGTGTCGAACTGGTACGCGAGCATGGGCCCTCCTAGTACTTGATGCAGACCAGCAGCGCCACGTTGCGCGGCCGGGTCTCCGCGCTGCCGGTGCTGCCGACGGTGATGCTGTGGCTGTGGGTGCCGCTGGAGGCGATGGACAGGTTGTGGCTGTGGGCGCCCCCGCTGCCTACGGACACGCCGTGGGTGTGATCCCCTGCTGCCGAGACGCTGACGTTGTGCGTGTGCTGACCGGCGGTCGAGGTGGTGTTCGTCGATCCCGACTGCATGACGGAGTTGGGGCCCGATGCACCCTGGCCAATACCTGGCGAACCCATCGCGGCATGGCTGTGGTTCCCCTGGGCGTCGGTCGACGCAGCATGCGAATGGTTGCCAGCGGTGGCGGTACTCGCCGAGTGGTTGTGTGCGCCATCGGTGGTAGCCGTACCCGTGTGGGTGTGGCTGCCGCCATCGGCCGCAGTTGCGGTGTGGTTGTGGCTCTGCACCGCACCGGCCTGCGAGCTGCCCAGCGCGCGGCCGCCGTCGACGCCGCGGCCATCGTCCCAGCCGCGGATGAACTCGCCGCGCAGGTCCGGCAGGTTGAAGGTGTTGAAGCCATCGCCGGCGCCGTAGGTGGTGCCAATGGCTGCGAACAGATCGGCATAGGCGGTGCGGCTGACGGCGGCGCCGTTGGCCTTGAGCCAGCCAGTGGGCGCCGCGCTGCGCGCGAAGGATGCCACCAGGCCGGCGGGCGCCATGGTCCGCGTTTCCGACTTGCTGAAGACGTCGAGGTTCGTCCGGCCCGCGGCCTTGTCGATCACGTCCGCCAGGTTGTTCCCACGCTCCAGCGGAGCCGGCGCGCTGCCGGCCGGCTCGTTGTTCACCAGGGTGATTCGGGTGTTCGCGGCGTAGCTCTTCCCCAGCTTGAGCCGGGTGGGGATATTCGCGTCAGGCTGCCACTCGTCGGCGCCGGTCCCCTTATCCAGGCGCAGGCCGGCCACGTAGACCGCCAGGCCGTAGGTGGTGGTGACGGTGAGGTCGACGGTGGTCTGGCTCGCCGCCAGCAGCTGCTTCTCGGCCACGGTATCGACCGTGACGTTGATGCCTGCCATGTCCTTCCATTCGTAGTCGCCGTCGGCGTTGCTCGCCTTGCCCAGGAACTGGGTAACGGTGCCTCCCGGGATGATCTGCGCGGCCTTCACATTGGTCAGCACCCACTGCTGGGAGGCCAGAGCGATGGCCGGGTCGACCTGCAAGGTGATGATCTGGGCATTGCTGACCAGGAAGTCGACGCGCACCACGACGTCGGAGAAGGCACCCTCGTCGGCGGTTGGCTTGTATGTGTCCGGCAGGGTGCCAACCACGAACATGGCGCCGTGGCTGTCGAAGACGGCGACCTCGCGCATGGTGAAGCCGCCGACGTTCGCGGGGACCACCAGCTCGGCGGTGAAGCGCTTCGGGTCGGTGGGCGACTGGTAGACGCGGTTGACCGCCGCCCGGTAGCGCTCCCGCACCAGCTGGGTGTCGGTCTCCTGCGGGTCAGTCGGGTTGCCGTTGCCATCGCCGACGGCCATGGTGGGCAGGTTGATCAGCGCCCCAGCGGCTTCTGCCTGAGCCATGGCCGTCAGGCCGTAGAGGGTGTGGATCGTCTTGAACAGCATGGGGAATCCCTCGTTAGTCTTCGGTCAGGCCCAGACGCGCCAGGGCGTGACGGGCTCGGCTTCGATGACGCCCTCGGGCCAGTCGATAAGAGCCTCGGATCGGACGTTGGCGTAGTAGCCGGTGCGCGGCTGTGGGGCTTCGCCTTCGGCCGCTGGTGGGTCGTACCAGGTGCCGATGATGTCGATGGCCACCCCATCTGCGGGGGTCAGGTGGCCGTCCGTGTCCTGGGCGGCGCCGGAGGCGATGAGGGTGGTGCGCATGGCGGCCTCGTCGGCCACCCGGATGAAGTAGTCGATCATGCGGTCATGGCCTGTAGTTCGGCGTTGGAGAGGCGGCGGGGAACGTAGCGGATGCGACGCAAATGGCCGTTGAAATAGGCGGAAGTCACGGACGCGCGCCCCATCGCCAGTTGGCTTACCACTGGCACCTGGCTGGTCACGTCCTCCGTCCCCAGTAGGCCATCTACCGCCGCTTGTACGCTGTCCGTAGCCCATGCACCGGCCGCTTTACGCACCACTCCAGCAACAACTGGAGCGCCAACGGCAATCGACGCCTGCTGGGTGGCCGCGACGAAGATGTCGAAAAGTGGCTTGCTTGAGTCCGATCGTTGCCTGATGAGGTTGGTACCGCTGCCTTGGAGCACCCAGACTGGCGCGTTGTAGGTGGTCCCAATGACGGACCATTCGACGAACATTGTGCCTGCTGTTGCATTGAGCCATGGGCTAAGCATATTCACGCTCGCCAAGTCCGCTGCTCGGGTTACCTGCGAGCCAGTGGTGGGGATGTAGCTGGTGGGAAAACTACCAACTTCAATCTGAGGCTGCCCATAGGTCAATGTTCCAGTGGTGGCATTATTACGCGTAATGCTCCCATCAGTATTCCATGCAGGGTAACAGCGCATACCGGCATAAGTAGTATCACCGTCCATCTGGACAGCCATCCAGACACGCCAAGAAGTTCCATGATCGAATACTCCAGCAGCAATTACACCGGAAGTTGACGTAGCAGTTATTACCCCTGTATTGGGATTGAAGATAACAGAGCGGCCTATGATAGTTGGCCCGTACGCAATACCAATGGCGCCGAAGTGTGGAGCACCCACAGTCTTCTTCACTGATACCGATGCACAAAGAATGGTGTTGGGTGTGGTAGCGACGTTCTGATACCAAAAGTCATCGTTATTTGAGCTATCGATCAGATCGATGAAGTTTGCCAACCCCATATTGAACGCGGAGGCAGTACGAGTCAGCCCTCCATTGAGAGAACCATAGGTGAGCATGTTCTCGCTGTTGGTGTAGAGGTTGGTTCTTTGCTCCTCTATCAGCAAACCGCGCAATACCCGCGTGACCGGGTCGTAGTCGAAGCGGGGCTGGTTGGCAGCGACCATTTCGTACAGGCCCTGCGCGTTGAAGCGGCCTCCTGCACTGTTGCGCGTGTGCGTGATCAGGTCAGCATATGCCTTGGATACTTGAGCCATGGCGAGCCCTCAGAAGGTGGACAAGGCGACGCGGCGCCAGGTGTTGGTGGCGACAGCGACGTAGAGGTAGGAGGTGCTGAGTGCGACGTCGCCAGGGGTTCCTGCCGAGGTGCTGGTCGCCGGCACCGAGACGAGCCGCAGGTCCTGGCTCTTGATGAAGACCAGCGGGCTTTCCGCAACCGAGTACGCGCCGGCGAGGAAGTCAAGCACCAAGGATTCGCCCGGCGGGGTGAGCGTCTTGTACCAGGCCGACCGGCCGCCACGGGTCTCGTCGGCCAGCACGCGCACGATGACGCCACTGGCCAGATTCCAGACGTCGGCCATGGCATCGGCGTAGGTGCCGTAGTTCTTCTGCAGCTTGGCCAGGTCGGCGGCGTCCTGGGCCACCTGGCTGTATGCCTGCGATACCGCAGCGGCACTCTGCGCAGCGCTGACGCTCTCGGCGACGTCGTTGCACTGGATGCGCACGGTGTAGCTGCGCCCGGGCACGCTGACGGTGAGGTCGTAGGTCCCATTCGGCGCGGCGAACTGCAGCAGGCCATCGGCCGTGGCTGCGAAGGGGTTCGCCAGATCGGCGCCGGTGGCGTCCTTCAGGCCGCTGGCCAGGGTGGTGCTCCCGGGCAGGAATAGCGCAGCCGTGGCCCCGGGCAGGATGTCGCCGTTGGCGTTCTGTGCGAAGTAGTTCTTGAGCTCCATGGCTGTCCTCAGACCGTGACGGTGCCGTAGACCGGCAGGGCGAATTCGTTGATGACCAGGCGCGGCTTCTGGTAGCCGCTGACGCTGAGGTCGCTACCGAGGGTGGTCACCGTAGCGACCGTCAGCTCGGCCTGGCTGGTGACGGTGAGCAGCACCGTCTCGAGCTGCGAGCGCAGGTTCTTGGTGTTGGCCACCACCTCGAGCACTTTGGCCAGGTCGGCCTTGGTCAGGGCGCCCTGGTCAACGTCCAGCAGCAGGCGGAAGGTGTAGGGCTGGCCGGCGGGTGTCTGGTTGAACCACTCCTGCACGCGCACCGGCAGGCCGAGGGCACCCAGCGCCCGGCGCACTGCGCCGATGGTGCCCTTGATGCGCTGCACGGCCAGCGCCTGCTTCACGGTGTCGCGCTTCTGGCGCTCCGACCAGGCGTCGGACCAGTCGTCAACGGACCAGGCCCAGGCCAGCCAGGGCAGCAGGTTCAGCGGGCAGGTTTCCGGGTTCCACAGACTGCGCAGGATCACCGGCAGGTCGGTGGCCTGCACGCCGGCCTGTGCCGCGGCGCGCTCCAAATCGGTGGAGTTCAGTGGCAGCAGATCAGACATCGGTACTCCCCGCCACGCTAAGCGTGATTCCAGTGCAGTAGGCGGCCTCACCGGTGCCTATCACCAGATTGTTGGCAGGGCTGGAGAGGTTCACCCGCTGAACTCCAGGCTGATGCAGCGCGGCATAGACGCCCGAGAGGGTCACATCGCGCCCCATCCCATGCTGGCTCTTCGCATAAGCCTCAGCCGCCGCCAGAGCCGCGGCGCGGACCACCGCGGAATCGGGACCAGGCAGCATCACCAACTCGGCCACGATGCTGTAGTTGACGATACTGGCCGACTGGACGGTGACCTTGTCGGTCATCGGCCGGACCTCGTCGACGTTCAGCGCGGCGGAAACAGCCGTGAGCAATGACTCCGAGGCCGTGCCGTTACCAGTACGGGACAGCACGTACACGGTGACGGAGCCAGGCAAGGGGCTGACCGCGCTGATGTCAGCAACATCGGCGTCCGCGCCTAGGCCATGGAAGATGTACGACTGCTCACTACCGGCGGTGGTGTAGCCCTCCGGCGAGAGCTGAATACGTCGGCGGAAGTCCTCATCGGACTCGTAGACAGGCCCGCGCGGCGGCACGGCCTGGCTGTCCCCTGCGTCGATCAGGATCCGCTGGACGTTGTAGTTCGCACCGAGCTGGTCGAGATCTCCGCCCTGGGCGAAGGCCAGCATCACCGCACGCGCCGCATCGTTGATCCGAGCGCGCAGCAGCAACTCCCGATAGGCAGCCACCTCCAGCAGCTTGGTCACCGGATCGGACTCCAGCGCCGCCGTCCAGGCATCTCCCATGGCCTCACGGAAGGCCGCCAGCAGATCCTGGTAGATGTCCTCGAAATCGAGGTCATCGATCACCGCCGGAGCCGGAAGCTGAGAGAGGTCAATGATGCTCATGCCGATACCTCAACCGTTAGATCATCACCGAGGTACTGGCCTCGCAGGAGGAACACGATGCGGCCACCAACGACCGACTTGACCTGGACCGACTGCAACGAGATGCGTGGCTCCCAGCGGCGCAGCGCTCGCGCGGCCTCCGCCTGGACGGCGCTTTTCCAGCCTTCGTTCACGGGAAGGTCAACCATGCGGCGCAGGCGGCTGCCATACTCCGGGCGCATCCGCCGGCTGCCCAGTGGGGTGCTCAAGATGTCCTCGATGGACTGTTTCAGGTGGGCCAGCCCGGACAGAGGCTGACCAGTCCGGCGGTCCATTCCGATCATTGCGGTTACTCCAGCGGCTCGAAGTCCGCATGCTGGGCCAGGTACTCGCGCAGCGCCTCGCTGGTAGCCGCCACCTGGCTGCGCTCAACTCTGGCGACCTCCCCGCTTGGCAGCACCAGAACACGGGAGAGGAAGCATTTATCGCGGTAGACAACGGCCCCATCCGCGCTAGGTTCGCCCTTCGGGGCAGGGTTAGTCTTGGCCATGGTTCCTCCAGAAGTGACAAGGCCCGCTGTCGGCGGGCCCTGTTGGTGTGTACTGAATCAGTGGGTGTGGTGGTTGCTGTTGCCGGTGGTGTCCATGATCGAGCCGGTGCTGGTGATGTTGCCCTGCACCGCCAGGTTGCCCTGGATGGCTACCTCGCCCTGCAGGGTGATCTGCCCAGCCTGGACTGTGACGCCGGAGTCGTCGACCAGCACCTGCACGCCGCCGACCTTCACCGTGACGCTGCCGCTGGGCAGCTCGATGCTGTAGCTGTGTGCCGCCCAGTCATAGACCAGCGAACCGCCATCATCGAAACGCCACACCTGGACGTGGTCGCGGCTGTCCGCCGGCGCCCCGGCCGAGCCGAACAGGCCGGGCACGAAGGTGCCGACCTCAGCCACACCGGACGGACTGAACAGCACCCCCTGTTCGCCCAGCGACGGCGCCCGCCAGTGGCGGGCCTTGCCCGCGGCGAGGTCATGCCAGCGCACCCAGGCGCTGGTCCACTCGCCATCGCTCACCCGCACACGGGCCGCAGCGAGGTCCACCGCAACCACCACGCAAGGCATGATCAGCGCTGCGATCATGCGGTCATGCTCTGCCTGGGCGTAGCTCACTGCAGATCCTCCGGCGGCAGGTATCGTTCCTCGTTGCCTGGCCCGGTGTCCGGGTCGAAACCAACCAGCAGCGTGCCGGGCGGCTCGTCTGGCCACGGCCACTCTTCGGCGCCCAGGTAGACCTGCTGCGTCCACTCGACCAGCCAGACCTCGTATCCATCCAGCTCCGGCTTGGTCCAGTCCCGGCCGGACTGGGTGAACGCCGCCGGCTCCACCGGCAGCCCCCAGGTCTGACCGCGCAGCAGCACCGCCAACTGGGTGGCCAGCTGCACCGCCTGCCCGTGGCAGCCTAGGCGCTCCGGCGGCATGATGATGCGCGCCTCCATGCGCAGTTCCAGGGCTGTTTCACCGGTGCCCGGGTCCTGGCCCGGCTCGAACTCGGCGACCTCCAGGAACAGCGCCGGCAGCGCGATCCGGTCACGGATGTCCGGGAACACCTCCACCGTTTCCAGGCCGGGCAGTTCCGCCCGCAGCACCGCCTCGATTGCCCGGTACAGCTGGTCGAGGCTGAACTCTGGCTCAACCATGTATCACCCCCGTGCAGCCTTGATCAGTTCGAAGTTGAGTTCCTGCAGCAGCACCTCGACCAGGCGCTGATCAGCGCGGCGCGTCCACTCATCGAAGAGCGGGCGAACGTCCTCCAGCAACACCTTGGCCTTGGCCAGCGGGAACCGGCCATACATCTCCCAATCCATGCTGCCGTGCTGCTGCCCCCTGGAAGAGGTCAGCTCCGAAGCCGGATAGTCCTCGGCCCTGAAGTGCTTGCTGCCGGTACGGATCCAGATGTCGGCCTGGCCACCGTAGACACGCCGGTAGAACGCCCCCGCGTATCGCCGGCCCGCCACGCTCACGCCGGTGTTGGTCTGCCGGGGCCGGCCGATCCGGCTGGCCTCGATAGGGTTGATGCCGAACCAGAGCTTGCCCTGGCCAGCACCGCCCTTGGCCGGGTAGCTGCGCAGCCGCTGCCGCACCGCGCGCATGGCGATGCGCTCCTGCTTGCTCACCGCCCGCGCAATGTGCGTCCGCAACCAGCCCAGGACCTTGTTGATGGCCCGACGCTGGGCTTTCGCGGCAGCCGACGGCACCAGGTCGGCGAAGCGCTCGAAGCGCTTCGCATCGTCCTTGCTGACCTGCAGGGTGATCATTCCCCCGTCGGCCGTGGCCTTGTAGAAGCTGCCGACACTCATGGCCGAGGCCTCAACAGAAGCGCAACCAGGCCGGTTCCATCCGGCTCCTTGCGCACCACGTCATAGTCGCCGCCATCCGGCGCCGGCAGTTGCACGGTGATCACCTGCCCTTCCTGGACTAGGTCGGCGTCCGCGGGGCGAACCACGAAACGAGGCTCACGCAACTGGGTGTTGAGCCGGCCGACCTGGGGATCCCGCCAGGGCGCGGCAAACATCCCGCGCACCGGCTGCTCCAGATCAGGGAACAGGGCTGTATCCCCCAGGACGCCGAAGATCACGTCGTCCATCCCCGCGACCAACGCCCGGAAGTCCATCACTTCACCAGTCTGATGATGGCGCGCGGTCGGGTGCAAATGTGCAGCGGGTTCGATTGCGCCTCACCCGCGATACCCTTGTCGAAGGGCATGCGCTCTTGCTTGGCGTAGTAGGGCAGACCCAGGGTGTTGACGGTCTCCATGTAGTTCGCCGGGGCAAACACACTCAGGAACAGCTCGGGCACCCCTTCCGGCACCAGGCGGGCCTCGTCGCTCGGGATGAACGGCAGCGAGCCCACCTTGCCGCGGTAGCGCTCCCAGGTGATCCCTCCGAAGTCAAAGGCTTCCCGCGCGTCACCGCGCAGCTGTGCGGCCTGCTGGCTATTCAGGTAGGTCTCCTTGACCGATTTCTGGACAATCAGTTCGTTCCAGAAGTCCTTGCCGCAGAATGCACGAGCGCCGTGGCTGGTCACGTTGCCCAGGGCATCTTCTTGCATATCCAGGGCCTCGCCGGCCTTCAGACGGACCTCGGTTGCTGCGTTATCCAGCTCCATCTGCAGCACCTGCTCTTCGATCTCGAAGCGCTGGTACAGGTCGAGCAGGATGCT
Source organism: Pseudomonas sp. JH-2 (assembly GCF_036231725.1). Classification (NCBI taxonomy): domain Bacteria; kingdom Pseudomonadati; phylum Pseudomonadota; class Gammaproteobacteria; order Pseudomonadales; family Pseudomonadaceae; genus Pseudomonas; species Pseudomonas sp. JH-2. The sequence goes on from NZ_JAZAQP010000014.1 coordinate 69,890, forward strand.
GGTGCCGTCGGCATCCAGGATGACGCCCCGGATGGCCCCCATGCGCTGGAACTCGTGAGTCGCATCCAGCTGGCGGCGCATCTTGGCGAGGCGCTTCGCCACGACATCTTGCACAGCTTCCAGCTCGGTCAGCTCGCCGAAGGCGCGGATGCCCTGGATCTCGTCGGCCATGATGCTGAAGGTCTGCGGCAGGTGGACGGCGTTGAACGGAATCAGGTTCCGCTTGCTACCAGTCACCACCAGACCAGCGGTGCCGCGGTCCTTGGCCGGCACCAGAGACAGGGTGTCGCCGTCCTTCTCGATCTGCTGGGTGACGGTGGTACTACCCTCTTCCTCGAACAGCCCGAGGGCGGCGAGGCGTCCAGGCACCATCGGGGATTCATTGATGGCAGCAGTCAGCCCGGCAACGCCGAAGGCCTCGTCTTCGAAGATGTTGATTTCAGCCATGTAAGCACTCTCCAGAAATGCGAAGCCCCGCATCAGCGGGGCTCCTAGGGTTCAGTCCGTGGCGCCGATCAGTACGGCGTGCCGGCGCGGACGATGATGTTGCGGGCCTTGAAGTCAGCGCGGGCCGCATCGTTCAGGCCAGTCAGGCCCACGTCGATGACCTCGGCCAGACGCGCAACGACCACGGCGGCCTGTGGCGCGGTGGAAGCCGGCTTGGGCGCGTAGAGGATTGCCACCGCCACCTCACTGCCGTCGTCGGCGGCATCGTTGTAGGGAACGTACTGGCCGCTGGCGGTGACGATGCCGAGCACCTGGCCGGCGGGCAGCGCAACTGCGGTGGCTGCCAGCGTCACCTGGTCGCGCGAGATGCTGCCGGAGCCCTCCGAAAGGAGGAATTCGCCGGCATGGATGCCTTCTTTCTTGATGGTCATTACGCTTCTCCTTTCGAAGCCTTGGATTTACCGGTATTGGCAGCCCGGCGCTCGGCATAGACCTTCGTCGGGCTGGCCGCCTTGGGCTTGGGTGCCGGCGGCGCCGCGGGTTCGAGCGGCGGGGTGTTATTGATCTCGCCGAAGCCGTTGCCCACCAGCTTATCGAATAGCCGGGCTCGGACCGCTTCAACGCCCAGCCCCGCTTTCACGTAGTCCACCGCGAGCTCGGGCAGGCGGGCACTGACACACAGGTCGCGTACCGCCTTGGCCCGGTTGATCGCAGCATCGACGCTGGCTTCGTCCTTCAGATCCGCAGACACGGTCAGGGCCTCCACTAGGTTGCTGATTCCGGCGTCAGCACAACCGCGCACAATGCGGTTCACCAGAGCGCCGGCAGTGGGTTGATTGGTCGGCGCGGGCGGAGTGTCCGGCGGCGCCGGAGCCACATCAGACAGCGTCTGTTCTTCGAGTTGGGCCAGCAGCGCCAACGGGGCTCGGTGATAGCGCCGCAGCGCACCGCCATCGCCCAACTGAGCCTTAACCGTCACGCCGTCGATCACCTCATCGCAGAAGCCGAGTTCCTTCGCTTCGCTGGCCGTCAGCCAGGTCTCGTCCTTGATCAGGCGCCGCAGCTCGGCATCATCGATGTCCGGCGCCTTGCGCTTGTACGACGCAACAATGGCCTCCAGCGTCTGGTCCAGCACATCGGCCAGCTTGCGGAAGTCATCGGCCGCGCCGCTGGCCCCCCAGGTCCAGGGGTTGTGGATCATCAGCATGGCGTTGGAAGCCATGACGACGCGGTGGGCGCCGCAGGCAGCTACGCTACCCGCGCTGGCCGCCAGCGCGTCCACGCGAGCCGTGCAACGCTCGCCCAGGCGATTGAGGGCGTTGTGGATCGCCAGTCCTTCGAAGAGATCGCCACCGATGGTGTTGAAGGCCACCAACACTTCGGAAATGCCATCATCCACCGCCTTCAGGTCCTGGATGAACTGGTTGGCGGTGATACCCCAACCGCCGATCTCACCGTAGACGTAGACCTCGATGGTCGGCGTGGCAGCATCCTCTACCGCGGCCTTGATGCTGTACCAGGTCTTGTCTTTCACCTCGGGCGCCACCGGCACCTTGTTGAAAATCTGTAGGCCGAGCGAGAGCGCCAAGGCGCGCAGCTTGGTGATTCCGATCATGGGGTTTTACCCTCCTCCTCGTCGGTCAATGCATCCGCATCGCCGATGCTGTAATGCAGACCCAGCTCCCGCGCCCGGGCCTGGTCTGCCGCGTTCTGTTCGTCGATGGTCTCGGCGTCGTAGCCCTTGCGCAGTACCACCTCGCTGCGCGAAGTGAAGCCCGCTTTGACTTCCAGGATCTTGCCCTGGACGTCCTGCACCGGATGGATGTACTCCCAGCCCTGCGGAACCCAGCGAGTGCGCAGATACTCTCGGCGGCGCCGGGCGTAGTCAGGCACATCGAGCGCCCCCGACAGAAAGGCCATGTCCAACCAGGCAGCCCGCACCGGGCGGCAGAACTGGTGGATGTAGACGCCGAACTGCAGTTGCTCCAGGCGCCGACGGAACTCGTTGAGTACCACGCGGATCACCCGGTCGTTGACGTCGCGTAGATCCCCGGTGAACAGTTCGTAGGGAGTACCAGATCCCATCGCGGCTGCCTGTAGCTGCTGCCGCATGAAGTCGGGGTAGGTGTTGCCAGCGTCTGGCGGGTCGGTGAACTCCACCGTCTCACCTGGCAGTAACTCCTGCATGGTGCCCGGCTCCAGCCCGACCATGGGCGTGAAACCGTCCCCATCCATTCGAACGGGGGCGCCGGTGACCGGATCCATAACCGGCGGGCCGGCCTGCTGCTCCTGCCGGACGATGAACCCCGCGAACAGGTTCGAGACTTCCTGGCGAAACAGCACCGCGTCGTCGTAGTTGTCCAGCGACTTGAGCCGCAGGAGGATCCTCGACAGCCGCGGGACACCGCGCAGCTGCCCAGCTTCCAGTGGCTCGAAAACGTGCAGCACCTCGCTCGCAGGCACCCTCACCAACTGGTTGTAGCCGCTGCCGACCAAGGTGCTGTCGCCGGGATGGCGGCGGTACATCCAGTACGCCACCCGCTTTCCCAGGCCATTGAACTCGATGCCCGCGCGAATCAGGTTACCGTTGCGCGCCACCTCGTTCTTCTCCACCGGGACGAACTCCGGCGCGAGCAACTGCAGCTGCAGCGGCACGGCCAGGCCATCCTCCAGGCGCCTCGGCCGGAACCGGATGAAGCACTCACCCGACTCTTCGACCATGCGCGCCATCAGCGCCTGCTGGCCGTATAGATCGGTACGCTCATCCGCATCCGATTCGTCGGTCCAGTCTGCCCAAAGCAGTTGCAGTGCTCGGCGCAACTGCTTGTCCTGGGTATCGGGCATCGGGACGATGCCGGTGCCGATCAGGTTGCTGACACGGGTATCAATGGCACCGCCCGCATACGGGTCGTTGCGCACCGCAGCGCGAGAGCGCTTGCGCAGCATCGGCAAGGCCGGGAGCGACAAGGTATTGATCGAGCCCGGCGGCGCATCCCAGTTGGCCGCCCTGCGGCCTGTGCCGGCCCCCTCGTAGCTGTTCTTGATCCGATCCGGGAGCAGGAAGCCCTTCCCGCTCAGGTGTGGAAAGCGGCCTGCCATCAAACCCCCTTGCCGGCGTGGTAGAGACGCACCACGCGCGAGCGCCGGCTGGTCTGCGCGGCTTCCTGGGCGGCCTGGGCCGCGTATTGCTCTTCCAGCAGCCGCAAGCTGGCCAACTGGGCACGGTCCACCTGGCGGCCCTCGAAGCGGATCGACTGCCCCGTTTCGAGAACGGCCTTGATCGCCACCCGGACATCGTCCAGGCGCTGCTGTGCAGTACTCATGTTGACCTCACTTATCGACGGTTCAAGTACCCGCTACGCGAGGTACGGCGCCCACTGGGCGGGGATTGCGGGGCAACGGCCCGCGCGGGTGCAGGCTGAGACCTGGCCGGTGCCGCGGGCCGAGCCTGGGCTGGCACCTGGTCGGGGCCTTCAGGCTCCGCAGGTACAGCAGCAGGCTCAGAGAACAGGCTGCCCTGGCTCACCGCCGCCCGCAGGCTGCTCCATTGCGGCTCGTGATAACGATGCAGGCCGAGGAACTGGGCGGCGGCCAGGTTGTACACCATCAGGTCGAGCGCCTCGTTGCGCTCGGACTTGGCCTTCACCCATTCGACGCGGCGGAAGCCCTTCACGTAACGGACCACCTTGCGCTCCGCCACGCACTGGTCGAAGAAGTCTTCCGGCAGATCCTGCGAGAAGTGCAGTGCGCCGGGACCGTCCTCGATCTGGTAGCGGTTGTAGATCCAGTCCTTGGCGGTGTCGGTGCCGATCATCCAAAGCTCGGCGCCATCCTTCTCGGTGTTGCCACGCCAGGTGACATCCACCTTCGAGGGGCGTTGCGCCAGTACCGGCCGGCCGCGTTTACTCGAACCCTTCACCGCCAGCACGTTGCGCCAGCGGCGCAGCCTGGTGAACTGGTAGACCTCGTCGGTGTGGTGGCCGCCGGAGTCGATGCAGGTCGCGCAGATCGACATTTCGACGCCGCTGACATGCCGGTACCGCGTCTTCAGCCGCTCATCGAGCAGCGCCCAGGTGCGCTCGTCTGCAGGGTCGCCGGAGATCACCTGAAAGTCGACGATCCAGCGCTCCATGCCAGGGCCCCAGCCCATCACCAGCAGCTCAAGACGGTTGTGCTGGGTATCCACCGCAGCGGTGAGAATCAGCGCACCGGCCGGAACGACACCCAGCGGAAGGCCCTCGGCCAGGGCGCGCTTCATCAGCTCCTTCGCCTTGGTCATTTCCTCGGCGCTGTCCCACACCTTGGCCAGGCGGGTGTTGTAGAACACCTGCATGGAGCCGGGGTCACCCTTCTCCTGCAGTTTCTTCGCCTCGTCGTACTCCTTGGCCATGTCCGACCAGCTCAGCCAACCGGGCGGCGCATACAAGGCGTTGAGGGTGAAGCTGACAGTTTCGCCATCGCCCACGGCGTGGGCACGCCACTCGCCGGCAGCCAGCATCGCTGCCTTGTGATGCTCATCGATCAGCGCACAACCAGGCGTGCAGCACTGGTACTGCACGAAGCGATAGTCGTTGGTGTACTTCAGTCCCTCCCACTCCAGGACCTGCATGGTTCCGCAGTGGGGGCACGGCACGTAGTAGTGCCGCTGATCACCCTGCTCGAACAGATCGAAGATCCGCGAGACACCTTTCACGGTCGGCGAACTGGAGTAGTAGAACTTCGCCCGGCGACCGAAGGTGCTGCCGCGCGCTTCCGCCAGCTTGACCGGATCGCCCTCGTTGTCGATGTCCAGTTCCCAGCGGTCGACCTCGTCGCCGTAGATGTAGCGCGCCGCCAGCTCCGCCAGGTTGGATGCCGAGCCGGCGGTCACGCAGTACAGCGCGCCCCCCTCGAACTCCTTGGTGTCGATGGTGTTTCGGGCATCGCGCGAGCGGGACCTGGCGACGCGCCCCTTCAGCACCGGCACGGCCTTGATGGTCTTGTCGATCCGACCGGACACCCGCTTGCTCAACTTCTCACTGGGCAGCAACGCCAGGATGTTGGCCGGCGCACGGTGGATGCAGCCACCAAACCAGTTGAGCGCCACCTGGGTCTTCATCAACTGCGAGGCGATCATGGTGACGATCCGCTTCGACGGGTGAGGCGGCGACAGGCAGCGCTGGACCTCCCGGGCATAGGGCGTGCGGTCGGTGCGGTACTTCCCGGGCTCAGCGGCACCAGTGTCCGCCGGGATCATCTGGAACTCGTCGGCCCATTCGTCGATCCACAGCTCGGGGTCGGGCTTCAGTCCCCTGCGGTACGCCGCCAGGTACACGGCGGCACCGTCGGCATACGGTTGTTCCATGGCTCAGTTCGGCTCCTTGCCTCCCTGCTCGATTTCCGCATCGAGCTGCAGGCAGCGGTCGGCATCTTCCAGGGCTTGGCGCAGCGCTTGCGTCAGGCGGCGCTCGATCTCCCACACGTCGGTCAGGGTGACCAGTTCGCCGGCGAGCTTCGGCGGGATGCCCATCAGCAGGTCGCGCAGCGCCCGCGCAGCGGTAAACGCCGCGGAATCGACCAAGCCGCGCTCCACCAGCTCGCCACGGCTCTTCCGGTGCTCGTCCTCGGCCAGCAGGGCAAGGGCGTATTCGCGGCGAGCCCGGGCCTTCTGGTAGTCGGGAGCAGCACCTGGCGCAGCCGGAAGGGCGGCAGTGGCCGGGCTGGGATCCGCAGTCGCCGTGACGTGGGCATACACGCCCTTCTCCACCCGTTCCTGGTGGTGCCGCTCGGCTACCCCGGCCTTGCTGGGATCGGCGCTCGCCGCCAGCAGTTGGTCGGTAGCCTCGGCATCCACCTTGCCGTCTGCCGTAACCACAAGGCGGCCTTGCTTGGCCAGTTTGGAAACGTAGGGGCGCGACCAGCCGCGACTGTCCGCATACTCAGCCTTGCTCAACAGCGCCATGGGGAAGACCTGTTAACCGCAATGAACTCAATGGGTTAACTCGGTTAACCCCTGTTAACTAACCTCCAGGGCCAGCCACTAGCGCGAAATCGCGAGTCCGCGCACCCGTACTCCGGCCGGTCCTCTAGGGGCCCCCGCCCCCCGGGGGACAGGGCCCGGCGCCGGGTCACGGCCCGTCGGCGTCGGCTCGGCCGGTCGTGGCCGAGGGGGCAGCGCACACCCCCAGCCTCTTCGCGGCCCAGCGTTCGTACAGCCCGACGGCCACCTCGGCGCCGGCCGCGGCGGTCAGGCTGCCGAGTGCGCCCGCGACCAACACCGCCGCCCCGGCTGCCTGCGCCAGGAACATCACCGCTACACCGCAGACCACCGACGCACCGGAGCGCAGGGCCAGCCGGCGGATCAGGATCCAACCGGTCAGCCCGGCCTTGTCCGCGCGCCACATCTCGCCGCTGACGCCGCCCGCTGCTGCGAGCAGGATCAGAACCCACACCGGCATCTCAGCCAGGGCCTGCTGTTCGTTCGGCATGTCGCCACCTCGAAGAAGACGCCCCTCGCCGGGGCAGAGCCGGCGGCTATCAGCCTGCCGGGGATAGGTGCCGGCGACCGCCGGCTTGGCGCCGCTGACCTGGGTGGGGAACCCACAGCGCCAGAAAACGAAAACCCCGGCACGGGGCCGGGGTTCGGGTGACTGCTGAAGCGCCTTATCGCTCGCGCACTTCAACTAGCATGCGGACTTTTTACATGCGAATTCTCATGGCAGCAAGTGAAACTTAACGCCAAACGGCAATATGTGGGTGACATGCTGGAAATGTACTGGCGAAAAACGGAAACATCACAACTCGGCATTAAGAGCCTTTGTCTATGAACCACTGATCCACCTATTTCCCTATGTATACGCGAGAAAAAAAGAATAATAAAAGATACGCTGCGCGAATGCGTAAGCGCGTGCGTGTGCTCGCGCATTACATAGGGAAATAGGTGGATCAGTGGTTCAGGCACAGTTAAAGCCTCGCCCGCTTGATCGGGCGGTATGCCCAAGGGCGCCGCCCATCAGCCCCCGGCGCGCGACGGAACCGCTCATAGCCTAACTGAGACATCACCTTGCCGACCGCCATCTGCGAGGGTTTGTGTCCAACCAAGTCTAGGCGCCCGAGCCCCCTGATCACATCATCTGAGGCGATATCTTCAGGCCACCCGGACTTATCCATCCACGCACGAATGCGATTCGTCAAATCGTTCTGATACTCATCTTGGCTCAAGGGTTCCTCCTAAAGTAAATACCATCAGTTGATTGCCGGGCCGGATCGGCCCGGCAGTGCGCAGATATTACGCAGCCTTTCTCAACAATAGAAGTTCGGCAATTGACGCATGTGCGACATTCAGCCTTCGATAGTATTGCGGCCTACTACACCGACAGTGTTCCCACTTCATGGAATCAGGACTGTCGTAGTCGGTGTAATGGACACGCACCAAGTGCTCCAGATCAGGCGGCAGGCGCTTGTTCACGATCAGCTCAATGTCCGCCGTTCGATCCCAATAACACGTCGATCCGCGCGATCCGCGGATCAGCTCGCCCTTGGTCGCCATCAGAGTGGCAATCATGTTCTGGCCACGCCCCGGCAAGTCCACCCGAGCGCCTTCCGGCGGATGCAGCTCGGCCGCCCATTGCTTCAACATCTCATCAATGGCCTTGATCAAAATGCATCCTCCATTTCGGCAGGCTGCGCAGTACGCCGCCAGTTCTCTGGCCTGAAATAGGCCCACTGACGCCGCCCCGATGCTTTCGAAGGAGACATGAGCTTCCGGCGCCATTGCAGGCGGTTCATGATGTGCCCCACACGCATCTGCTCGGGCTTACCCCAATGCCCGAAATCAAGGTTGAGCGCGCCACCAAGAATCTGGTCGCTGGTGACCGTCTCGCCCACGTAGTCCTCCAGCCAGGGCAGGATCTTGTATTCCCAGGCGTCGACGGTGTAGCGGGCGTCCTGCTCCTCCTCGAATAGCTCTCGCTCATCCCGGGTCACCCACCAGATATCGCCGGCGCCGTAGCAGAACGCCGCCTCGGCCCATAGCTGGTCGCGGATCTCGCGCAGAGCGTCCAGCTCCACCTTCGTGCACCGCACCGGCCAGTAACGCCGGTTGCCGGTGGTGTCCTTCAGGTACTCTTCCTGGTTGGTAGTGCCGGCGAACACACACTGGCGTGGCACGTCCGCAGTCCGGCGGCCGTAGCTCTCTCGGAAGGTGTCAACCGAGGCCGAGAAGAACTGCTTCGCCTTGGTCGAGTCGGCCTTGTTGAATGCGTCGAGCTCGCCGAGCTCGATCAGCCACTTGCCGCGAATCATCTGGAACGCTTCCTTGTCGCCGAGGGTGAAGGGCGTGTCCATGAACCACTCCCCGCCCAGCACAGCCAGGGCGGTCGACTTGCCTTCCCCCTGCAGGCCTTCGAGGATCAGCACGTTGTCGACCTTCGCCCCGGGCTTCATCACCCGGGCCACGGCGCCGATCATCCAGCGCTTGGCCACCTTCATGCTGTAGGGCGACAGCGGCACCCCCATGATCAGGTGCAGCCACGACTCCAGGCGCGGGGTGTGGTCCCAGATCAAGCCATCCAGGTACTGGCGCACCGGGTGGAAGCTGTTCTTGCTGGCGGTGACGCTGACGCCCTCTAGCACGGTGCCAGTCTTCACCAGCAGGCCGTACTGCTGCGCGAGCCACTCGGCGGTCAGCATGTCGTCGAGGTCTGTCCATTCCCCGGGCTCTCCACCGTAGGGCGGCGTCCGCAGCTTCACCGTCTTGCTGCTGAACTGGTCGAAGCCGAGCACACCGGCCCAGCGCTCATCGTTGCCAAGGATCAGGCTGACGTTGATCATGTGCCCGGATAGCCCGCCGCTCTGCGACCGGCGCAGTAGCAGCCGCCAGCCCTCATCGGCGGCGGGCTTCACAACCGCCATCACCTGGCGTCGCACCGCATCCAGGCCTTCGCTGACGTGCAGGTCGTTCCAGTCGGTCCACTTGTCCTCGCGTTCCACGCTGAACACTGGTACCACGAACTGACCACCGAGGATCACCGAGGCGTTTTCCGCCTTCTCCACACCGGGGTTCCAGGGCGTCAGCTTATCGGCCTTGGTGGTCTTCCAGTCGTCGTCGGCACAGAAGATCAGCGGGCGGCCCGGGTATTCATCACGCATGGCCTTGCCGACCGGCAGCAGGTTGCCAGCGTCGAAGGCGACGCACACGGTGAGCGAGGTCGCCATGTGCAGGCTGACACCCGTTGCATAGCCCTCGGCGATCAGGATCGGCTCGCCGGGCTCGGGGTGCGGCCCGATCAAGCAATAGGCGCCCTCCTTCTGCATACCGAAGGGCCAGTACTGCTTGTCGCGCCCAGTATCGGCCTGCCGCTCGGGGTGAATGACCTGCAGGCCGACCACGCCGGCCTTAGCCGTCTTCATCGGCACCAACAGTTCGCCCTTGCGGCCATACCGTACGTTGATGCCGACGATCTGCTTGCGGTCCAGGTACGGACTACGCCCCTTGTCCGGCAGCCGCTCCCACATCGCGGAAGCACGCCGCGCAGCGAGGCGCGCCGCTTTCTCCGCGCGCTCCGCCGCCCGACGCTTGGCATCTTCCTGGCGGGCCCGCATCAGCTCGCGCTCTTCGGGCGTCATTTTGACGCCCCTCACCTTCAGCTTGTGCGACTCGTCCGAACGCCAGTCGCCGAAGGCGCCGAAATACAGTTGGTCACCCTTCTCCGTCGTGTACGGGTGCAGTACGTACCAGCCGGTCTGCTCCCCCACGCTGTCGCCAGCAGCCTTGCAGCGAGTCAGCTTGCCGAACACCCAGGTTGGATTGCGCTTGCTGAACGGCTCCAGGCCATGGTCGTTCAGCTGCGCGAGAACGTCGTCCAGTGCCTGATCAGCCATTAGCGCGCCTCCTCTGTTCCGACAGGGCCTGGCACCAGGTACACAGCGTGCAGCCCGGGGCAGCCAACTGACGCGCGACCGGGATCGGATCGCCGCAATCCAGGCATTCGTCCAGCGATGCCCCCCCCTCGACCGGCTTGCGCGCGGCGAGGTAGGCATCCATCCGCTCCAACACCAGGTCGTTGGCCTTGTCCGCGATATCAGCCACGGGCCACCTCCGCTTCCTGTTCCAGCAGGCGCTCAAGAGCCAGCAATGCTCCCTGGACACGGCGCAGTAGCAGCTTCTGCTCGGCCAGCTCGTGCTGATCGATCATGCCGTCGTTGGCCAAGTGCTCGGCAATGGTCTGCGTCAACCTCGATTGGCGCTGCAGCGTCTCGCTGATCGCCTTCAGGATGGCGGCCGCGGAGTCGAATTCCTGGCCGCACTCGCGACGGATCTCGTCTGCCACGCCGCGCAGGTCCACCCAAGCGGCGTCGCCATAGGCCTCGATCATGGAGTCGATGATGCGCGGATCTCGCGTGGAGGCGGTCACCTCCTCGATCTCCTCCGGGTTCGGCTGGTGGGTGGGGTGGGTGGGGCTCAGCTTGTGCTGCAGTGTCGTGGCGTTGCGCCCGTAGATGGCGGCGAGGGCCTTGGCGCCGCCAGGATAGTCCCGCGCGGCATGGTAGAGAGAGAGGTTGAGAGGAAGGATTTCGCGCTGTGCGCGGTCGACGCACGAGGCAGGTGCTCGGCTCATATGGCATTAACCCCAAAAGTCTGCCAGTGACCGAGCCGCATCCTGTGGTTATAGTTGCGGCATGGTCACCGTCAGGTGGTCATGAAGCGGACGGCCGCTCTGTGGTGGAAAAGCCGTCCGCGCCCCCAGGCAGGACTGGCGATCCGTCGCCTACCCTGCCGAAACAGCCTGCTGATCTGTGGTGGAGAGGCAGGCAACCCAAGGCGTCCGCGCCTTGGTTCGGGGAAGCGAGGCGGGCCGGCGTGTAGTACGTGGTGTGCTCCCACCGGCTGGCCTTGCAACCCCACCCTGCATGCCGTGGTGTTGCATGCAAGGAGTCAACGATACCTAGGCAGCAGCCCGCGGATGGGTTTCAGGCTGGGGAAACAGCCGCGGCAAGTCAGGGCGAAGCTCCCAAGCCTGCACTTGGCCAGCGACGGCGGCGACGACGTCCGGGACGCGCTCGACCGGTACGCGGCCAGCACGCAGCCACTTCCAGACATGGGGCTGTTTGACGCCGCAGCGACGGGCCAGCTCAGACTGATTGTCGTCGCAGAGGGATAGGACCTTTTCTAGCGCCTGCCGGCATTGGTCCGCATCGGATAGGGTGGTAGTCATGGTGGTTTGCTCTGTGGTGGAGAACGTCCTGCAAAGGCTACAACCTTTGGAATAGAAAGGTCAACACCCAAAGATAAAAGCGCACCTATAACCAAGGTATTAGAATGGACGCATGAAATACCTACCTCACGAACTACTCCCCACCCTCGCCGACCGCCTCCGCTACGCAATGGAGCAACTCGACATGGGCCAATCAGCAGTCGCAAGGGCGGCTGGCTGCTCACAAACCACCATCTTCAAGATTCTCGAAGGACAAACCACAGAGAGCCGAAAGACCGGAGCCATCGCCCGGGGAATGGGTATCTCGGTTGCGTGGCTGGAGAGCGGCGAAATGCCGGCATCCGTCACTGTCTTGCACAGACCAAGCAAAGCACCGGGTAAACCATCAAGTGTCGAGTTGGAACCTATAGCTCCCTGGGATAGCAGCACTCCGCTTGATGACGACGAAGTCGAAATACCCCTTTACAAGCAGGTAGAGATTGCCGCCGGGCATGGCCGTACCGCCGTTCAGGCCGAACCAGGGCGGGTGCTGCGATTCTCCTACGCCACCCTTCGAGCTTGCGGCGTCTCGCCAGCCAACGCCATGTGCGCAACAGTGACCGGCAAAAGCCAGGAACCGCTTATCCTCCACGGTGCAACCATTGGAATCGACCGGGGAATGACGCGAATTCTGCCCGAACACCTCTACGCACTTGAGCAGGAGGGCGAACTTCGAGTGAAGTTCCTTGAGCAGCTCAACGGCGGCGGAATCAGGCTCATCAGCTACAACGACGATGACTATCCAAGCGAGACCTACACCTTCGAGCAGTACATGGAGAAGCAAATGCGGGTTCTTGGACGTGTTTTCTGGTGGTCAATCGTCCGACCACTCAACGCGCCCCCCATCCCTAGGCGCTCCGCCACCCAACCTACACCATAGGTTGTTGATATTGCCTAAAACCTAAGTTAGAGTTGCCTCGACTCTCCACCACAGAGCGAGGCAACCATGTCCGTTTCCGCCACTGTTCACGTTCACCCGAACGTCGATACCACGCGCATCTTCGAGGTGCGCCGCCTAGCCGCCGCTTCCGGCTGCCAGTTCGTCTCCGGCCGCAGCAAGCGCCCCCTGAACTTCGCCGTAATCGAAACCGGCGCCGCTCAGATCGCTTTCCTTGACCACCTCGGCGACCGCCGCTTTTTCGTGCTCGACGATCAACCTCCGTTCGGGGGTGACGCGGCATGAGCAACCAATTCACCCTCTCTGATAGCTCCCTCCGCAGCCTGGCCGCCCAGCTGCAGCTCAACGGGAAATTCAACCACTCCTGCCGTTCCGCCTACGGCCGCCGCTTCCTCCAACTGACCATGCAGGTCGAGCAGAGCGCCGGCGAGGCCGCGGTGCTGGTCGAGATGGGCGGCGAACGCCACCGCATCACCATCAGCCATCGCGAGCCCCGCGGCGACGTCACCCTGTCCGACTTCATCGAGGCCATCGCCAACGGACGTATCGACTCGGCCGAACCTGCCCCGGCTCGCACCATTCCAGCCCTCCCCCAACTCGATTCCCTGGTAGATACCGCCCAACAGCAGGCGCTGCGCGACCTGGTGCGCAAGGGTGGGTTCCTGGATGTGCACGTCGGCCTGGAACACCCGGTGAAGGTCGCGGTGCACCGCACCTACAACACTCAGGGCATCACGGCCCTGCTGAGCCTGGGCGAGAGTCAGCCGCGCACCAGCGCCTGGACGCTTCACCAGGCCCCGGCGAAGTGCTTCCAAGCGCTGCTGGAATCCGTCGAACACCTGGCCGCCTCGGGCATGCCCAAGGCGCCCCGGGCGGCGTAGGGGGCCAGCATGCGAGACCTTTCCCTGCAGGAAGCCGCCAAGGAACTCGGCCTGACGCGCACCGTCCTCATCCGGCGCATGCGCGAGGCAGGCCTGCTCAACGGCAAGCTGCCAGCCCACCCGCTGCGCGACCGCCTGTACCTGCGCGAGCACGAGGGCAACTGGCAACACCCGGAGCTTGGCCAGCAATACAGCTACTCCACCCGCGTGCGCCCGGCAGGCATCGCCTGGCTGCGCGAAAAGCTCGGCATCCCGCGCCCCATGCCACCGGTCCAGCAGGACCGCCGCGATGTCGGCTGACCTGGGAACCCGCCCCCGCCATTACGCCCGCCAGATCGTCGCCCTGCGCTCGAAGGAGGAGCGCAGGGCCGCCCTGGAGAACGTGCCGGCCGAGTGGCGCGACCTGGTCCGAACCCACGTAGAGATCGCCTGGAACCACCAGAAAGGAGGCAAGGCATGAACAAGCAACCTGATTCAACCCCGAGCATCGAGAAAACCCTGATCAAGCACGTACTGCGCTACTGCAAGAGAGCACGTGAAGCACAAGGCTCGAACGGAGTGGAAACGAATGCCTGGCAGGCCTTCGGCGCGCTGTACCTGGCCAACGAAAGCCAATCCATCAGCTCCGATCTGTTCGGTCGGCTACACGACCTCACCAACTCCGCCCAGCACGAGAGAGCCATGGAGCTGATCTATGGCGCACCGGCCTACACCGGGGGCGAACGGGCCAAAGCCTGGCGCGATGCCAACTGGACGGCGGCATGAGTCAGCGCCCCGACCAGCAGCCCGAGCTGCGCCTGCTGCCGGCGCCCAGGAGGGAGACGGTGGATCTCGTCTACCGGACCTTCGGCGACGTACTGATCCCCATCGAAACATTGCGCGAACGGTACTTCCGCAACCTCAACAAGGACAACTTCGCGAAGGCGCTCAAGGCGGGCGGCATCGGCCTCCCGGTCACCACCCTGAGCGACAGCGCGAAGGCGCCCCAGTTCATCGAAGCCCACCACCTCGCGGCCTTCATCGAACAGCGAGCCTACCTCGCGGATGAGGATCTGGCGCGCCGGACGCAGCCGAAAAGCTGAGGACACCACATGCCACAGCAACAAACTCGCCCGAGCCTCGAGCGCCTGAAGAAACAGGCCAAAGCCATCAAGAAAGCTACCGGATGCAGCCACTGCCAGGCACTGGAGGAACTGGCCAAGGTGCACGGCTTCAGGACCTGGGCCGCCCTGACGGCCAAGCATAAAGAGCAACACCGCGTCGCCTAAGACACCTCGCCGCCACCACCGGCGAAACCACCACTAGGAGCACACCACCATGTTGACCAACCACCAGATCACCGCCCTGGTACTGGGCATCCTTCTGCCGATGATCCTGCTGCTCGGCGCCACCTACATCCGCGGGCTCCACAAGGGCCAACTGCTGGCCGCGGCCGCGGAATACACCAACGGCTACGAGGCCGGGAAGGAGGAGCAGGCCGAGCTGGTCGCCGCCCTGCAGGAAGACATCGGCACGCTCAACAGCCGGATGAGACTTATGTCCGCGATACTGGCCCACACGAAGGAGGGCCATGAGCTGAGCCAGAAACACCTGGCCGGCGCACTCGAATACTGCGCCGCTCTCCAGGATGAGGCCGAGCAGCTGATGGCGCGTGCGCTGAACGGCGACGACCTCACCCACCTGGGCAAGGCCCTTGCCTTGCTGGCCAGCGAGGCGAAGCGGATCCAGAAGACCGGCAGCAACAAGGTCAACCGCGCTCTGCTCATCCACCAACATCTCTCCGCACTCCACGCCCGCGCCACCGCTTCCGACTGGCGTCACCCTGATACCGAGCTGATCGAGTGGCTGGAAGTGGCTGCCTCCGTCCATGCAGACGAAGAGCACGGCGAGCTGCGCTTCCCGCTGTTCGCGAACCGGACTGGCTATGCCCACGTCCGCGACATGATCCGCGATGCCCAACAGCAGGACGAGGCGACACAGCGGAACCACCAGGCAAGCCTGGAGGCCGTAGCATGAGCTGGATACTCACCAACAGCGGCCAGCGCTTCGACATCCTCGAACCGAACAGCAGCATGGTCCAGCCGCAGGACATCGCGCACAGCCTGGCCATGCAGTGCCGTTTCAACGGGCACTGCGGCACCTTCTACAGCGTGGCCCAGCACTGCATCATCGTCGCCAGCCTCGTGCCGGCGGAGCACAAGCTGCAGGCCCTGCTGCACGACGCTACCGAAGCCTACATCGGCGACATCGTGCGCCCCGTGAAACAAGCCGTGCCCGAGCTGCGCCAGATCGAGCAGCGCATCTGGCACGCCATCTGCGCCCGATTCGACATCGATCCGGTGCTGCCGGCCTGCATCCACGACGCCGACATGATCGCGCTCGCAACCGAACGCCGCGACCTCATGCCCGAGCACCAGGACGGCTGGGACTGCCTCGCCGGCACCCAGCCCATGCAGCAGTTCATCAGGGCCTGGTCGGCCGAGGAGGCCCGCCTGCGCTACTGGCAGGACCTGCTGCAGCTGCTCTCTAGCACCCACCGTGCGAGGGCTGCAGCATGAACAAGATCCTGAACCTCCTCCTGCCGCGCTTCCTCACCGAAGAGGTCGCACTGCACGACAATGGCGACCACCTGGTGATCGTCTGCCCCATGACCGAGGTGAAACCCGGCGAGCGCTTCCACGCTGTCGCCACCATGCGCGTGTTCAACCTGTTCGGACGCACCCTGCTCCCGCGCATGGTTAGCGGTCCCTGGCCCTGGCCGAGCATTCCAGACATCGAGCCGTCGGAGCTGCCGCCGTGCCCGTTCTGCGAGGGCCCGCCATCCATCACTGTGCAGAGTTTCGAACTCCGCGGCCCCGTCTATCGGCAAGCCTTCTACGGATGCGCCGGCGTCGACATCGACGCCTATGTCTTCTGCCATGCGTGCGGCGCCCAAGGCCCCCAGTACGAGAACGTCATCTTCCACGAGGTCGACTATCTGAGCGCCGAGGTAGAGGCCGCCAGGCTCTGGATAGAGCGCAGCGCGAAGCACCGCGACCTGTACGACGGCAGCGCGGCGGATGGATTGACCATCTACCCACGCAGGGGAAATCGCGCATGAGACTCTTCGACATCGCCATTCGCTTCGACGCCGAAGCCCTCGCGGCCCACGCTGACACCGCCTGCAACGACCTCCCCGGAGTAATGCTGGCCTGGGGCCCCACAACTGTGCTGCTGGGCTCCTCGCCGTGCTGCACGTTCCACACCGTCCCGGCTCGCCGCGTAGCGGCCCTCCGCCATGGCGGCGGCATGGCACCCGCCACCCTGAGCACCCAAGCTGCGGCCGCGCGACAGCGCGGCGGCGGCCCGCTCCGGCGCACCCTGCTGGCACAGGCTATCGCAGGCCGCCCTTCGACGCCCGAGGGTGGCGATATAAAAAGCCTCTGCTGCGCAGCAGCAGGCATCATCCCCTCCCCGCTTCAAGCCCGCGCAGGGCGCGTATACCCCACCACAAGCGTGCGCCGGGGCGCAGAAGATGCTGCATCGCTTCGCTTCCCACTTGCGCCGCACGCGCAGCCTGTCGAGGGGTATAAGCACCTGCGGCAGGCTGCGCACCAGGTAGCCGGGGGGGATGCATGACCGCCTTCCGCCGACACGACCTTGCCCAGGCCGTCTACGAAGCCCAGCTGCCGCTCGACCTCCGCCAGCACCTGAACATCGATCTGTTCGCCGGCGGCGGCGGGGCCTCCGACGCGATGGAGGAAGCCACGGGCGAGTGCGTCGACATCGCCATCAACCACGACGATGACGCTGTGAGCATGCACATCGTCAACCATCCGCAGACCACCCACTACCGGGAGGACATCCGCAAGGTCGAGCCCCGGCACGCGACAAGGGGCCGGCCGGTGGGCAGGCTCCACGCGAGCCCGGAGTGCACGCATCACAGCCAGGCCCGCGGCGGCCAACCGCGCAGCAAGGAAAGCCGGTCACTGTCGTGGATGGTGATCAAGTGGGTGGGGCAGACGCTGCCGCTGATGCTCACCATGGAGAACGTGATGCAGGTCCTCCAGTGGGGCCCGCTGATCGCCAAGCGCTGCCCGCAGACCGGTCGCGTGGTCACCCTGGACATGGTGCGCGATCCCTCGACCGGCAGGATGAAGCACCGCGTAGCGGAGCCGGGCGAGCGCGTCCCCGTCCAGCGCCAGTACCTGGTGCCCGATCCCAAACACAAGGGCCGCACCTGGGCGCGCTTCCTGCACCTGCTGCGCGACATGGGCTACCAGTACCACTACGACAAGCTGGTGGCCGCCGACTTCGGCGCCGCCACCACCCGCGAGCGCCTGTTCTTCATTGCCCGCCGCGACGGGGTGCCGCTCAACTGGCCGGAGGCAACCCACGCCAAGAAACCTGGCCCTGACCAGCAGCCATGGGTGCCTGTCGCCCATCACATCGACTGGAGCCTGCCCTGCCCGTCGATCTTCCTCGACAAGGAAGGCGGGCTGGCTGCAGGCGTGCGCCGGCCGCTGGTGGACAAGACCATGGAGCGGCTGCGCAAGGGCATCTGGAAGTTCGTGCTGGAGCACGCCGACCCGTTCATCGTCAGCGTCAACCACGGGGGCGCCGAGTTCCGCGGGCAGTCCGTGCGCGAGCCCGCCGCCACCATCACCGGCAGCCAGGGCTTCGCGGTCGCACAGCCCATCCTCGCGCCGTTCATCACCGAGCACGCGAACGCCAGCAACCAGCGGAACATGCCGGCGAATGAGCCAGCGCGCACCATCTGCAGCGAGGTGAAGGGCGGACACTTCGCCGTCGTCGCCCCGGTGCTGGTCGGCGCCGGCGGCCCTTCCTACGGCGGCAAGCCCACCAGTTGCGAGCAGCCGGCCGGCGCGATCCTCACCGAGAACCACCGCGCGCTCGGCGTCGCGTACCTGGCTCAACACAACGGGGGATACAACGCCACGCTCGGCCGTCACCCGACGGCGCCGGCCACCGCGCTGACCACTACCGGCAGCCAGCAGAACGTCGTTACCGCCAGCCTGGTCACGCTGCGCAATGGGTGTGTCGGCCGAGATTTGCGCGACGGCGCCCCTGCGATCACCGCCGGCGCCGACGACCTGGCGCTGATGGAGTGCACCCTGTCGCCAGAGGATGAGGCCGGTGCACTGCGCGTGGCCGCGTTCCTGATGGGCTACTACGGATCGGACAACACCTACGACCCGCGAGATCCGGCGGCAACCATCACGACCCGAGACCGCCTCGCCCTGGTGACCGTGACGATCAATGGTTACCCCAGGGTGATCACCGACATCGGCATGCGCATGCTCACCCCGCGCGAGCTGTACCTGATCCAGGGCTTCCGCCCGACCTACAAGATCGACATCGGGCATGACGGCCGCAGGTTCAGCAACAAGGCCAAGGTGCGGATGTGCGGCAACTCGGTATCGCCGAAGCCCTACTACGCCCTGCTCAAGGTCAACCCCCTATTCCCCGAAGAAACCATGCAGGAGGCAGCATGACCGCTTTCCGCGAACTCACGCTTGCGCAGGCCAGGCCACTTCCCTGGTACGGCGCCAACCTGGTGCTGGGCCAGCAACACAACATCGTCAGCGTCTCCGGCGGTAAGGACAGCACGGCCACCCTGCTGGTGGCCATGGCCCACCAGGTGCCGAACCTCCGCGGCGTCTTCGCCGATACCGGCAACGAGCACGAGCTGACACTGGAGTATGTCGACTATCTGGAGCAAGCCACGGGGGTGACCATCGAGCGTCGGCGCGCGGACTTCTCCCGGCAGATCGCCGGCAAGCGCCGCTACATCGAAACCAAGTGGCGCGACCAAGGCGTGGCCGAGAGCATCATCGAGGCCGCCCTGCAGGTGCTCCAGCCCACCGGCATCCCGTTCCTCGACCTCTGCCTCTGGAAGGGACGCTTCCCCTCGCGCAAGGCCCAGTTCTGCACCGAGGAGCTGAAGCGCAACGTCATCATCGAGCAGGTGATGCTCCCACTGCTCGACGGCCAAAACATGGTGCTGTCGTGGCAGGGCGTGCGCCGCGAGGAGTCCGAGGCACGGCGCTACCTGCCAGAGTGCGACGAGGTGGGCGGCGGGCTGTTCAACTA
Organism: Pseudomonas sp. JH-2; assembly: GCF_036231725.1. Classification (NCBI taxonomy): domain Bacteria; kingdom Pseudomonadati; phylum Pseudomonadota; class Gammaproteobacteria; order Pseudomonadales; family Pseudomonadaceae; genus Pseudomonas; species Pseudomonas sp. JH-2. Next base: position 89,443 of record NZ_JAZAQP010000014.1, read on the forward strand.
CCGGCCGATCCTTACCTGGCCGGTGGACGCCGTGTTCGAGGCCCATCGCTATGCCGGCGTGAAGCCCAACCCCCTCTACAGCCAGGGCATGGGGCGCGTCGGGTGCATGCCGTGCATCAACTGCCGCAAGGGCGAACTGCGTGAGATCGCCCTGCGCTTTCCCGAGCACATCGACCGCATCGAGCAGTGGGAACACCTGGTGCGTACCGCCTCGAAGCGCGGAGCCTCGACGTTCTTCGCGGCAGCAAGCGCCAAGCACCAGGGAGGCAACATCACGGACCTCAGTCCGGCCGAGACATTCCGTATTGCCAACATCCGCCAGGCCGTCGAGTGGTCCCGCACCACCCGCGGCGGCATCCAGTACGACCTGATGGCAGAGGCCGACGACGCCTCGGCCTGCTCCAGCGCCTATGGCCTCTGCGAGGGCGACTGGGAACCCGTCAAGGTCAAGGAGCTTGCAGCATGAGCCTATCCATCTGCCCTCTGACCTTGGCCGAGGCGAACACCTTCGTTGCAACGCACCACCGGCACCACGGCCCGGTCCAGGGCCACAAGTTCAGCCTGGGCCTGACTGACGGTAACCACATCGTCGGGGTGGCCATCGTCGGCCGCCCCGTAGCGCGCCACCTCGACGACGGCCTCACGCTGGAGGTGACTCGCTGCTGCACGGATGGCGCCCGTAACGGCTGCTCCAAACTCTACGGCTCCGCGTGGCGCGCCGCCCGCGCCCTAGGTTACCGCCGCCTCATCACCTACACCCTTGCCAGCGAGCACGGCGCGAGTCTGCGCGGTAGCGGCTGGCGGCTACTCGGCGCAGCAGGGGGCGGCAGTTGGAACTGCCCCAGCCGCCCGCGAGTGGAGCGGCAACACCAAGGACAAAAGCAACTATGGGAGGCAACGGCATGACCACCAACACCCAACAACTGGCCACGCTGCTTGACCAGGTGATGGCGAACCTACTGGGCGCCGAGTGCCGCCAATGGCTCAGCGATGCCCGCAAAGACATCTCTCACGCAAGCACCGCCCTGAGCAAAGCAACCCGCATCTTGGCAGATCTGCTCCAGCAGGAGCCCATCGCCACCGTGCTCCCACCCGATCCACTCGATGAACGCGACGGCCCGTATCTTCACCTCGCCGCCTGGGAGCGGCTGCGCGCGCTCCCGGCCGGCAGCAAGCTCTACGCCTCCCCGTTGATCCAGCCAGGCCAGGCCCCGGCCGGCATGGCACTCATCAGGCTCGACCACCTGCAGGCAACACGCCGCGCCCTGGAGGACTGCCGCCGGCTCATCTCGCATATTGGCGGGTTCGACGCCGACTACTGCGCAGACGCAGAGGCGCGCCTGAAAGAGATCGACGAGGCCCTGGCAGCAGCCGGCAGCGACCAACACCCAGACGACGCAGCCGTGGACCGCTTCGCCGTGGCGCTGAAGACCAAGATGGCGCGCTCGCGCGCCAAGGGCCGCGGCGGCTGGGACAATGCCCAGGTGTGCTCGGTCGAGGATCTGGCCCGCATGCTGATCGAGCACCTGGGCAAGGGCAACTCCGGCACCTTCGAAGACGTGGCGACCTTCGCCATGATGCTGCACCAGCGCGGCGCCAATCCGGCAGTACTAGCCGAGGCGATCCAGGCGCGGGATGCCGCGGCGAAGAGGGAAGGCTGGGCCGACATGAAACGCATCGCCAAGCGTGAGATTGAGCAACTGTGCACCATGCTCAGAACGAACCCGCCCGCTGAACTGCGCGCAACCATTGACGTGGCCAATGATCGATTAGAAATCCCCGTGATCAGATGGCCAAAACCGGAGCACCCCTTCCCGGCATTCACCAAGCCATCGCTGCTCAAGGACTGCGACGTGCAATACAGCGCATCATCGCAACCCTCCCCGGCGCCGGAGCTGGACGATCAGGAGTACGACCGCAACGCTGAGCGCCTGACTCTACAAGCGTTTGGTCCCGGTGCAGGGATAAACCCGGAAGCGACATCCATCGATGACATCTTCATCGACGAAGCCCCAGCGCCGAAGCTGGAGCGGCCTGAGGTAGCGTTCTGGCGTGACAGAATACTGGCGGCTCACCCAGGCAGCGATCCGCGCTACTGGCCAGATGCATTGCTGGTTCAGCACATGACCGCTGAGATTGCCGACCTCCGCGCCGCCCAAGCTCGCCCCTCCGTAGACCTTGAGCACATCGGCTCCCTGATATCCGTGTTCCGCAACGCCACTCGGGACGATGCGAATAACGGTGGGCGCGAATACTTCGAGAGCGCCAGAAACGCCGAGCGCGAACTGCGCGAAGCTGTTGAGCGCATCGTCGGCGCGCTGCGGGATGAACTGGACTCCGAGCGCGACCTGGTGAAAGTCCTTCAGGAGCAGAACGACGCGCTTCGCTCTACAGCAGAGGACGCCCAGGCTGGGCAGGTGCCGGAGGGGTGGAAGCCGGTTCCGATTGAGCCGACTGAAGACCTACTCGAAGCAATACACCGCGGCGGTTATGTCGGCGATGACGAGGAACTGCGTTGGTTTTACAAATCCATACTCGACGCCTCCCCGGTCGCCCAGGCTCCTGAAATCCAGGTCCGCAAGCTGGGCATCTACGGCAAAGCCTACGACCTGCCGGAGACGAAGCGCGCCTACACCTACGCCGAGCAGCCGGACAATCTGGGCGCCAGCCGCCTGGGGCGCGCACTGTCCGAAACTGTGCAGGTCACGTTCGGCGACCATATCGACGGCGGCCTGGCGCTGCTGCGCGCACTGGAGGGCGCGGGCTTCGGTGTGTTCGAACTGGCTGATGCGCCGCAGCCGGCAGGAGGTGATCATGCGTAACGCCCTGCACTACACCATCGGTGCCGCCCTGTTCGCTCTGGCCGGCGCCGGCCTCTACATCCTCGCGCCGGTTCTGCCGGCGCTCATCGCCTGGGAATGGGGGTGCCACCTGTGAAAAACATGTACCCGAACCCCGAGCTGCAGAACGCGATCATCAGCGCGAATGCCAGTAGCGGATTCATCGCTACCACCCGCGACGGCAAACCCCTACGCATGGCCTTGGTCGACGACGACGGCAACATCGTCGAGGCCGGCAACGACGTGCGGTGGGCAGCCTGGAGCATCTGCTCCACTGCCCTGCATAACTTGTGGGAATGTCAGGGCCACCTGGTGATCCACAGCAGCCCGCCGGGCGATCCCGAAGTAATCCGCCGGCTGGCCCTCAAGGCCGCGGCATAAGCCAGTCCCCACCCTCCTGCCACTTCCCCGTCCGCCGGTCGATGCGCAGCCAGCGCGTCTGACCGGCCCGGGACTTCATCATCAGGTCGATATGGCGGTTGCGTCGACTCGGAACGACACCGCGCATGAACACCACCAACGCCTCGAAAGTGTCCAGCATGAGCTGCCGGGCTTGCTCTCTTGCCCTGACATTGGTCATGACCGAACAGGCCTCCGCCAACTCCGCCCACTTCGCCGCATCAGCAGGTGGAAGCGCAGCCGATCTGGCCACAAGCGCAACCTCAAGATCTCGGACCTCCTTCCGGCGCTCCTCCAGTTCGGCCTCCAACTCGCGGGCCTTGCGCACGAACGCCATGGGCGCGGCACCACTTTCATCTGCCATAACCGCTTCAGTGATGCGGTTCAGCTGTCTTTCCGTCTCGTCGACCTGACGTTGTGCCGCCTGCAGGCGCGGGCGTAGATCCTCTCCCTGCTCCGATGGTTCAAGGAGGCGCTGCAGGTTCATCTGCTCGGAGCAATATGCCAGCACCGCACGCTCCACCGGAGCAGATGAACAACTCCCTCCCGCGACGCACCCATCGTTCTTACTGTAGGAGGTGCACATCAACCTCCGGTGGCCATCTGCCAGGGTTCCGTCAGGACGAACACGGCTCATCATGTTCTGGCCGACGATGGCGGTCCCGCAGTAGCCGCACATCGTGATCCCGATCCCCGTGATGACACCAGGAATTTCGCCTTTACCGCGCCGACGGTGCCGCTGCCCAGTGAGCGCTTGAAGCGAGGCAAACTCCTCATCCGACAGCAGCCGTGGATAGTAGTCCTCCAGCAGGAACTCTTCTCCATCCGCCTCTATTTGCTTGGCACCACGCAGCGACTGAAGGAAGACCAGCCGATAAATCTGCTGCGCACTGATCCCCCACGGCGACAGTACGTGCCCCTCCTCGAGGAGTATCCGGTAGGCCCGCACCGCCCCAAGCCCTTGCTGATACAACTCCAGCGCTCTGCGCACTGCGGTGACGCGCTCCTTGATCAGTTGCCACTCTTGGCCATCCCATTCCAGCCAATGCGGATCCCGGCCATTCATCACCCGCCCGCGATAAGTACCGGCAATCCACCCCTGACACTGACGCCGAATCGCAGCCTTGATCCGCTTCGACTTCGTATCGGACTCTTCGTGCGCGCGAATCATGACCAGAAGGGAATACACCAAGTCCATGGGCTGAGCCTTCAGACCCGCCCGGTTGTACTCGCGACCGTCGCTGGCGGTGACCACAGTGATGCCGGCATTGATGATCTGAGCGAGCTGCGCCTGGGCCTGCAGGGGCTCCGCTCGGCTGAGCCGGTCCAACCCCTCAACGATCAGGACAGAGCCGGGCGGGATACGCCCATCGTCCACTGCCCTCAGGAACGTCCCCAGCGCTCCCTGCTTAACGTGCCGTTCATGGTAGGCGGATAGCCCTTCATCCTTCAGCGTCAGGCTGGCATCGAGCACCATGCCGTGCTTTGCTGCCCAGGCAGCAGCATAGGCAAGCTGACGGTCGGCGCTGCTCCCTGTCGCTTGCCGGGGATCAGAAAACCTCAAATAGCTGTATACTTTCGCGCCATTTTTTCCCATACCGTGATCCTGAGGCACCTGACACATAATGAATACTGAAAACGAGCGTAAGACTCCTAGTATAGGTTGGGTGTCGCTGGGGTGCCCCAAGGCCACGGTCGACTCCGAACGCATCCTCACCCAGCTGCGCATGGAGGGCTACGAGATCGTGCCCACCTACGAGGACGCCGACGTCGTTGTGGTGAACACCTGCGGCTTCATCGACAGCGCCAAGGCCGAATCCCTGGACGCCATCGGCGAGGCCATCGCCGAGAACGGCAAGGTCATCGTCACCGGCTGCATGGGCGTTTCCGAGGACAGCATCCGTGACGTGCACCCCAGCGTACTGGCGGTCACCGGCCCGCAGCAGTACGAGCAGGTGGTCAGCGCCGTGCACGAGGTGATCCCGCCGAAGGCCGAGCACAACCCGCTGATCGACCTGGTGCCGCCGCAGGGCATCAAGCTCACCCCGCGCCACTACGCCTACCTGAAGATTTCCGAGGGCTGCAACCACAGCTGCAGCTTCTGCATCATCCCGTCGATGCGCGGCAAGCTGGTCAGCCGCCCGGTGGGCGACGTGCTCAGCGAGGCCCAGCGCCTGGTCAAGGCCGGCGTCAAGGAACTGCTGGTGATCTCCCAGGACACCAGCGCCTACGGCGTGGACCTGAAGTACAAGCTGGACTTCTGGGACGGCCAGCCGGTGAAGACGCGCATGCTGGAGCTATGCGAGGCGCTGTCGGGCATGGGCGTGTGGGTGCGCCTGCACTACGTCTACCCCTACCCCAACGTCGACGACGTCATCCCGCTGATGGCGCAGGGCAAGCTGCTGCCCTACCTGGACATCCCCTTCCAGCACGCCAGCCCGAAGGTGCTCAAGTCCATGAAGCGCCCGGCGTTCGAGGACAAGACCCTGGCGCGCATCAAGAAATGGCGCGAGACCTGCCCCGAGCTGACCATCCGTTCCACCTTCATCGTCGGCTTCCCCGGCGAGACCGAGGAAGACTTCCAGTACCTGCTCGACTGGCTGACCGAAGCCCAGCTCGACCGCGTCGGCTGCTTCCAGTACTCCCCGGTGGAAGGCGCCCCGGCCAACGACCTGGGCCTGGAGCCGGTGCCCGATGACGTCAAGCAGGAGCGCTGGGAGCGCTTCATGGCGCACCAGCAGGCGATTTCCGCCGCGCGCCTGCAGCTGAAGATCGGCAAGGAAATCGACGTGCTGATCGACGAGGTGGACGCCGAAGGCGCGGTGGGCCGTTCCTGGGCCGACGCCCCGGAGATCGACGGCGCCGTCTATATCGACAGCTTCGACGTGAAGCCGGGCGACAAGGTGCGCGTGCGCATCACCGACGCCGACGAGTACGATCTCTGGGCCGAGCTGGCCTGAGGCACCGAAAGCCCCGCCCCGCAGGCTGTGTGAAAAACCGAGCGGCTCTTCGAAGAGCGCGTTCCTACGTGAAATCTGAAGAGGCTTGGCTATTCAGCCAATCCAGAATCCACGTAGAAACGCGAAATCCAGGTTGTTTTTTAACCAGCGGGACCGATCCTGAGGTTTTCACACAGCCTGCCCGGCGGGGCTTTCACTTTTCCAACCGAGGAAAACCAGCGCATGCTGAACAACGACATCCTGCGCAGCCTGCGCTACAGCCTCGACATCGCCGACCGCGAGGTCGCCACCATCGCCGGCCTGGCCGGCCTTGTGCTGGACGAGGCCGAAGTCGCCGCGCTGCTGGCCCGCGAGGACGAACCCGGCTACCGCGACTGCCCGGACGAAGTGCTGGCGCGCTTCCTCGACGGCCTGATCATCCACCGCCGCGGCCGCGACGACAGCCGTCCGCTGCCGCCGCTGGAACTGCCGCTGACCAACAACCTGGTGCTGAAGAAGCTGCGCGTGGCCTTCGAGCTGCGCGACCACGACCTGCTGGCGATCCTCGACGACGCCGGGCTGGTGATGACCAAGGCCGAACTCAATGCGCTGTTCCGTGCCCCCGGCCACAGCAACTACCGCCCCTGCGGCGACCAGTTGCTGCGCAACTGCCTCAAGGGCCTGGCCCGGCGCGGGAAGCGCTGAACCGGGAACGCGCCCGTGCTGATGCGCCTGGCCGCCGACGCCGTGGTACTGCTGCACCTGGCCTTCATCCTCTTCGTCGTGCTCGGCGGCCCGCTGGTGCTGCGCTGGCCGCGCCTGGCCTGGCTGCACCTGCCGGCCGCGGCCTGGGGCGTGACCGTGGAGTGGCTGCAACTGGTCTGCCCGCTGACGCCGCTGGAAAACCGCCTGCGCCGCGCCGCCGGCGAACAGGGCTACGGCGGCGGCTTCGTCGAGCACTACCTGATCCCGCTGATCTACCCGCCCGGCCTGACGCCCGCCGTGCAGTTGCTGCTGGGCACGCTGGTCGCCTCGCTCACCCTGGCCTGCTACGGCTGGCTGCTGCTGCGCAGGCTGCGCCGATGACCCGGCATTCTCCCGCTCGATAGTGCTGCGCCCGGCGCCGCCGGCGCATTAGGGTGCCAGAACCATCCAGCAGCGAGGATTTCCCATGCATCCCTACTTCAGCCTGGCCGGGCGTACCGCGCTGGTCACCGGCGGCACCCGCGGCATCGGCCGGATGATCGCCCGGGGCCTGCTCGAAGCCGGCGCCCGCGTGTTCATCTGCGCCCGCGACGGCGAGGCCTGTGCCACCACCGCCGCCGAGCTGTCGAGCTACGGCGAGTGCCACGCCCTGGCCGCCAACCTGGCCAGCGAGGAAGGCGCCCGCGCCCTGGCCGAAGCCCTGCAGGCCCGCATCGAGCGCCTGGACATCCTGGTCAACAATGCCGGCACCACCTGGGGCGCGCCGCTGGAAAGCTACCCTGCCGCGGGCTGGGAGAAGGTCATGCAGCTCAACGTCACCGCCGTGTTCAGCTGCATCCAGCAGTTGCTGCCGCTGCTGCGCAAGGCCGGCAGCGCGGACAACCCGGCGCGCGTCATCAACATCGGCTCGGTGGCCGGGCTCAGCGCCTTCGGCGAGCAGGCCTACGCCTACGGCCCGAGCAAGGCCGCGCTGCACCAGTTGTCGCGCATGCTGGCCCGCGAGCTGGTGGGCCAGCACATCAACGTCAACGTGATCGCGCCGGGGCGCTTCCCCAGCAGGATGACCCGGCACATCGCCAATGATCCCGAGGCGCTCGCCGGCGACACCGCGCACATTCCCATGAAGCGCTGGGGCCGCGAGGAAGAGATGTCCGCCCTGGCCATCGCCCTGGCGAGCAGCGCCGGCGCCTACATGACCGGCAACATCATCCCCATCGACGGCGGCTTCCACCTCTGATCGGGTAACATGGCGGCCCCTGCTCCACGCGCGTGCCGCCATGTCCTACTCCGTCGCCCCCATCGGCCACATCCGCTCCTGCTTCAAGGAGAAGTTCGCCATCCCGCGCCAGCCGCAGCTGGCCCCGGCGGCGCGCGGCGTGCTGGAGCTGCTGCCGCCGTTCGACGGCGGCGAGGCGGTGGAAGGCCTGGAGCAGGTCAGCCACGTGTGGCTGCTGTTCCTCTTCCACCAGGCCCTGGAAGACAAGCCGCGGCTCAAGGTGCGCCCGCCGCGCCTGGGTGGCAACCGCTCCCTGGGCGTGTTCGCCACCCGCGCCACGCACCGCCCCAACGGCATCGGCCAGTCGGTGGTGCGCCTGGAGAAGGTCGAGCCCGGGCGCCTCTGGCTGTCCGGCATCGACCTGCTGGACGGCACCCCGGTGCTCGACATCAAGCCCTACGTGCCCTACGCCGACGCCGTGGCCGACGCGCACAACGCCATCGCCGAGGCGCCGCCGGCGCCGATCCCGGTGCAGTGGAGCGACGCCGCCCTGGCCCAGGCCCGCGAGCAGGCCCTGCGCCTGGGCGAGCCGGTGGTCGAGCTAATCGAGCAGTGCCTGGCCCAGGACCCGCGCCCGGCCTACCAGCAACCCACGCCCGAACGCCGCTACGGCGCGCGCCTGTGGGACCTGGACGTGCATTGGCACTACCCCGAAGCGGGGATGATCCGGGTGCTGGACGTGCAAGCCTGCCCGTAGGACTTACCGGCCACGCCGGACGCCCCGGCGGCATGAACGGTTATGCGCCCTACGCTCTACGGATATAGGGTGCACCTTGTAGGAGCGCGCCCTGCGCGCGATTCGCGGGCAGGGCCCGCTCCTACAGCCCACCCGGCATTTCCCGTATCCGCCATGAACGAAAAAGCCCGCCGGGTGGCGGGCTTTTTCAGCGGATCGTGCTTACTTCTCGACGAAGGCGCGCTCGATCAGGTAGTCGCCCGGCTCGCCCATGCGCGGGGAGATCTGCAGGCCGAAGCCGTTGAGCACTTCGCTGGTCTCGTCCAGCATGCTCGGGCTGCCGCAGATCATGGCGCGGTCGTCCTGCGGGTTCATCGGCGGCAGGCCGATGTCGGCGAACAGCTTGCCGCTGCGCATCAGGTCGGTCTGGCGGCCCATGTTGCGGAACTCTTCACGGGTGACCAGGGGGTAGTAGATCAGTTTCTCTTTCACCATGTCGCCGAAGTACTCGTGCTCCGGCAGGACCTTGGTGATGAAGTCGGCGTAGGCCAGCTCGCTGACCCAGCGCACGCCGTGGACCAGGATGACCTTCTCGAACTTCTCGTAGACTTCCGGGTCCTGGATCACGCTCAGGAACGGCGCCATGCCGGTGCCGGTGCTCAGCAGGTACAGGTGCTTGCCGGGCTTGAGGTCGTCCAGCACCAGGGTGCCGGTGGGCTTGCGGCTGACCATCAGCTCGTCGCCTTCCTTCAGGTGCTGCAGGCGCGAGGTCAGCGGGCCGTCCGGGACCTTGATACTGAAGAACTCCAGGTGCTCCTCGTAGTTCGGGCTGGCGATGGAGTAGGCGCGCATCAGCGGGCGACCGTTGACCTCCAGGCCGATCATCACGAACTGGCCGGTCTTGAAGCGCAGGCCCGGGTTACGGGTGGTCTTGAAGCTGAAGAGGGTGTCGTTCCAGTGGTGGACGCTGAGAACGCGCTCGGTGTACAGGTTGCTCATCAAGGACTCCTAGAGATTCGTGGCGCACCCCAGCAGATCCCGGACGTAGCGCGATTGCGCGACATTTTATAGGGGGCGAGAATATCCGCAAAATAAATTATCTGGATATTGCTAATCCAAAACGCAGATAAGGGACGCCTGGCGGCCAGCGCGCGCCAGATTACTCCCGCGCACCGCCCCGCCAGGGGCGACCGAATGTCGCGCCTCTCGCCCGCCACGGAGCCCCCCGAACCGATGAAATTCACCCTGCGCCAGATGGAAGTCTTCGTCGCCGTGGCCCAGCAGGAAAGCGTCTCGCGCGCCGCCGAAGCGCTGTCGCTGTCGCAGTCGGCCACCAGCACCGCGCTGGGCGAGCTGGAGCGGCAGTTCGACTGCAAGCTGTTCGACCGCGCCGGCAAGCGCCTGACCTTGAACGCCCTGGGCCGCCAGTTGCTGCCCCAGGCGGTGGCGCTGCTGGACCGCGGCAGCGAGATCGAGACGCTGCTCAACGGCAAGAGCGCCTTCGGCTCCCTGGACCTGGGCGCCACCCTGACCATCGGCAACTACCTGGCCACCCTGCTGATCGGCACCTTCATGCAGCGCCAGCCGGACTGCCGGGTGCGCCTGCACGTGCACAACACCGCCCACGTGGTGCAGCGCATCGCCCACTACGAGCTGGACCTGGGCCTGATCGAGGGCGACTGCCAGCACCCGGACATCGAGGTGCAGCCATGGATGGAGGACGAGCTGGTGGTGTTCTGCGCGCCGCAGCACCCCTTGGCCGGCGCCGGGCCGGCGGACCTGCAGCGCCTGAGCAGCGAGGCCTGGATCCTCCGCGAGCAGGGCTCGGGCACCCGCCTGACCTTCGACCAGGCCATGCGCCACCACCTCGAGCCGCTGAACATCCGCCTGGAGCTGGAGCACACCGAGGCGATCAAGCGCGCCGTGGAATCCGGCCTGGGCATCGGCTGCATCTCGCGCCTGGCCCTGCGCGACGCCTTCCGCCGCGGCAGCCTGGTGCCGGTGGAAACCCCGCAGCTGGACCTGCGCCGGCAGTTCTACTTCATCTGGCACCGGCAGAAGTACCAGACCGCGACCATGCGCGAATTCCTCGACCTGTGCCGCAGCGAGACGGCGGGCATCAGCCGTAGCGACGAGATCGTGCTGCCGGTGATTCCCTGAGGCGTCTCTTGTAGAAAAGCCTGCCCTGCGATTGGATCGATCAGAGCGTAGGGCGGATAACGTTCGACGTTATCCGCCGTTTGACCTTGGTTTCAGGCGCGTACCGGGTTTGGCCACGGAGCGCCTGTTTCAGGGCACTCCGGGCTCGACCAAGGAGCCGGGCATGAGATCGGTGTAGCGGCGTATAACCGCGAACGGTTATACGCCCTACGCGACGGCTCCCATGGACTCAACCCAGCAGGATCACCGCCCAGGTCACGGTGATGATGGTCAGCGCGACGAACTGCGCGGCGCTGCCCATGTCCTTGGCGTTCTTCGACAGCGGGTGGCGTTCCAGGGAGACGCGGTCGACCACCGCCTCCACCGCCGAGTTGAGCAGCTCGACGATCAGCGCCAGCAGGCACACGGCAATCATCAGCGCGCGCTCGCCGCGGGTGACGTCGCAGAAGAACGCCAGCGGGACGAGGATGACGTTGATCAGCACCAGTTGGCGGAAGGCCGCCTCGCCACGGAAGGCGGCGACGAAGCCGGCCATGGAGTAGCCGGCGGCATTGAGGATGCGCTTCAGGCCGGTCTGGCCCTTGAAGGGGGAGGAAGTCACGAAGGGCTCTCTGCGAAAAAGACGCGGCACTCTAAACCAGGCGCCGTAGGAAAGTGTGAAACGAAGGTCACGGGCAGCCGCTCAGGCGCCCGGAACCGTTTCCATCTGTTGCAGCAACAGCGCCGCCTGGGTACGGGTGCGCACGTTGAGCTTGCGGAAGATGGCCGTGACGTGGGCCTTCACGGTAGCCTCGGAGACGCTCAGCTCGAAGGCGATCTGCTTGTTCAGCAGGCCCTCGCAGACCATGGTCAGCACGCGGAACTGCTGCGGCGTGAGGCTGGCCAGGCCGGCGCTGGCGGCGCGCACTTCCTCGCTGAGCTCGGTCACCGCGTCGGCCTGCGGCGGCCACCAGACATCGCCGTCGAGCACCGCGCGCACCGCCTGCTGCAGGGTGGCCATGTCGCTGGACTTGGGAATGAAGCCGCTGGCGCCGAACTCCCGGGAGCGCTGCACCACGGCGGCGTCTTCCTGGGCCGAGATCATCACCACCGGAATCTGCGGGTACTGCCCGCGCAGCAGCACCAGGCCGGAGAAACCGTAGGCGCCCGGCATGTTCAGGTCGAGCAGGACCAGGTCCCAGTCGGCCTTGTCGTTGAGCCTGGCTTCCAGCTCGGCGATGCTCGCCGCCTCCACCAGCTTCGCGTCGGGACCCAACCCGAGGGTCAGGGCCTGGTGCAGGGCACTACGGAACAGCGGGTGATCGTCAGCGATCAGGATTTCGTAGGAAGCCATGTAAGTTCCTTGGTGGCCAGGCTCGATCCCCGACCAAGGGTAGTGGCGGGGCCAGCGTGGGAAAGGTCGTAACCTGATTGCCGCATTGTACGCAAATGCATCGGCCGATGCCCGTGCAGAATGCGCCCCGCCCCCATTCCCGGCGCTCCCGCTGACAGGTTGGACAGCTTTTCAAAGTCCCCGGCTTGCGGCAGAGTTGCGCTCTTTTTTTGCCTGCCGAGAACACCATGAAGAGCCACGCCCTGCGCGCCGATATCCTGATGCTGGTCACCGCCATGATCTGGGGGGTGTCCTTCGTCGCGCAGCGGTTGGGGATGGATGCCATCGGGCCCTTCCTCTACACCGGCCTGCGCTTCGCCCTCGGCGCCCTGATGCTGCTGCCGCTGCTGGCCTGGTCGGCCAGGCGCGGCGCCCAGCCGTTCAACCGCGGCCTGCTGCTGGCGGGCCTGGCCATCGGCACCGCGCTGACCCTCGGCATCAATCTGCAGCAGGTCGGCCTGCTGTTCACCAGTGTGACCAACTCCGGCTTCATCACCGGGCTGTACGTGATCATAGTGCCGCTGCTCGGCCTGCTGCTGGGCCACCGCACCGGCATGGGCACCTGGCTCGGCGCCGCGCTGGCGGTGATCGGCATGGCCATGCTGAGCATCGGCCCGGGCTTCCAGGTGGCCTCCGGCGACTGGCTGCAGCTGACCGGCGCGCTGGTGTGGGGCTGCCACGTGCTGCTGGTGGGCCTGTTCGCCAGCCGCTACGACCCGATCCGCCTGGCCTTCCTGCAGTTCGCCACCTGCTCGGTGGTGAGCATGGTGCTGGCGGTGATCTTCGAGGAAATCCACTGGGACGCCATCGTCCAGGCCGGCCCGGCCCTGCTCTACGGCGGCCTGCTGGGCGTCGGCACCGGCTTCACCCTGCAGGTGATCGCGCAGAAGCACGCCATCGCCTCCCACGCCGCGATCATCCTGTCCCTGGAGGCGGTGTTCGCCGCCATCGCCGGGGCGATCTTCCTCGACGAGAGCCTGCACACGCGCGGCTACATCGGTTGCGCGCTGATGCTCGCCGGCATGCTGGTGGCCCAGCTGTGGCCGCAGAAGAAGGCCGCGGCGGCCTGAGCCCTAGAGTGCGGTATAAGGCCGCAGGGCTTGGTGCGCCGGGCTCTGCTCGTCCAGGCCGCGCTGGTGCTTGGCGCCCAGGTAGCGCTCGCTGAACACATCCAGGTAGGCGTCCAGCGCATCCCCCGCGCGCCGGTCGCCGGCCAGGCCCAGGCACAGCGCCGCCACTTCCGCGGTGCACAGGTGCTCGTCGAACTTGGAGCGGCGCAGGCGGTAGCGCGACAGCGCCTCGGGGGTGATGCTCAGCACCGGGAAACGGTCCAGGTAGGGGCTCTTGCGGAACATCTTGCGCGCCTCGTTCCAGGTGGCGTCCAGCAGGATGAACAGCGGGCGCTTGCCGGGCGCCGGTTCCACCCGCTCCACCACCCGCTCGGCGGCGACGAACTCGCCGGGGAACACCACGTAGGGCTGCCACTGCGGGTCGTCCAGCAGCGCCAGCAGGGCCGGGTCGACCTCGATCCGCGACCAGCCGAAGGCCCAGGTGTCCGGCACCGTCTCGGCGATCAGCCAGCCGGTGTTGCTCGGCTTCAGCGGCTCGGTGTCGAACATCACCAGGCACATCCCGGCATTGGCCTGCACCCGCGGCTGCCAGGCGCACATGCAGTAGTCCGGGCGCAGGCGGCAGCCGGCGCAGCGCGGCGAACGCGAGCCGCGAGCCACGAAGGGCTTCACGCAACGGGCCAGGCGCTCGGCGCGCAGGCGGGCGACGGCATGGTTCTTGGCGGCGGGATGGGCGGGCGACATCGGCGACTCGGGCGGGCGATCACGGCGGGCGGCGATTGTAGCAGAGCCCCTGCGCGCCCAGGCCGCTCGGCAGCCAGGCGGTTTTCGGGGACAATGGCGCCCGCATCCATCCGCCGAACCCAGAAGGGTCCGCGCGGTCGAACAGGCACCCATGCCAGGAGATACCCATGCTGCGCCTAACCGCCCTCGCCCTCTGCCTCGTCCTGCCCGCGGCCCACGCCGCGTCGCTCAAGAATTTCGAACTGGCCAAGACACTGGAGAAAGTCGCCAAGGAAAGCAGCGAAGGCACTCCGCGCGCGATCAACGAGGATATCCTCGACCAGGGCTACACCGTCCAGGGCAACCAGTTGATCAACCACCTCAGCGTGCGTGCCAGCCACGCCGCGAAAATGCGCGCCAACCCCGAGAAGGTGCGCAGCCAGCTGGGTGACAGCGTGTGCAGCAATACCGGCTACCGCCAGTTGCTGGCCCAGGGCGCGGTCCTCACCTACGACTTCACCGAGTACCACACCAACGCCCCGGTGGCCGTCGAGCGCTTCGACGCCGGCAGCTGCCGCATCAAGCTGCAGAAGTGAAGCCGGCGCCATGCTGGAGTCGGAAAAGCTCAACCTGCTGAAGATCGCCCGCACGCCGATGCCCTTCGGCAAGTACCAGGGGCGCATGCTGGTGGACCTGCCGGAGGAATACCTGCTGTGGTTCCAGCGCAATGACAGCTTTCCCAAGGGCGAGCTGGGCCGCCTGATGCAGATAGTGCTGGAACTGAAAGTCGAGGGCCTCGACGCCCTCGTCAAACCGCTGAAGCGCTAAGACGCCCCAGCGTTTCAGCGCAGGGCCCGCGGGTCCCCCTTGCCGGCCAGCGCCGCGACCTCCTCGGCGGTCAGCAGCGCGCTGCGCGGCACTTCCAGCAGGCGCGCGCAGGCTGCCAGTACATCGCCCCAGCTGGCCCGGTTGGCGAACAGCATGCCGGGCTCGTCGAGGGTCCCGCCGCGGTTGCGATACCCCAGCACCGAACTGCGCAGCGCATCCGGCAGGATCGGCCAGAGATGCCCGCGCGCCACCTCCGGGCGCATGTGGGTGAGCAGCACGCGGCGCCCATAGGCATCCGGGAACAGCTGCTCGATCAGCGCCTCGTCGGCCACCGCCGCCAGCTCCCAGTTGTCCCTGGGGGCGCGGAAACGCCCGGGCTCCTGCAGGTAGACCAGGCGGTACGGGTAGCCGGCCTCGGCCAGGCGCTCCGCAGCGCGGCGCATCTCGCCGAGCTGGTAGCTGCCATTGGCGATCAGCAGCAGTGGGTCGCTGCCCGGGTGTTCCTCCACCACGATGGCGCCGTCGCGCGCCAGTTGCTCGGCCTGGGCCCGGTCGAACAGGTTCGGCCGCTCGCGCTTGGGCGCCACCAGGCAGGCCAGCTGCCCGCGGCTGCGGTAGATCTGCGGCAACAGCGCCAGCAGGCTGTTGTGGTCGGCGGGGAACAGCACCCGCACCATGTCGCTCATCTCGCCGAGCAGGCTCTCGCAGAAAGTGGTGTCCTGGTGCGACTGCTGGTTCTTGCCGTTCTCCCAGGTGTGCGAGGTGGCCACCAGCGGCCAGCCGAGCCAGCCGGCCGGGCGCCCGGCCTCCTTCTGCAGGCGGGCGAAGATCAGCGCCTGGCGCACCGCGCCGAGCATCTTCACGCAGAAGGCCTCGTAGCTGGCCACCAGGTTGAGCCCGCCCTGGTTGGCCAGGCAGGCGGAGACCACGGTCTCCTCGTTGAGCGCGGTGATGACCCGCCCGTCGAGGGCCTCCAGCACGCTCTCCGGCTGGCAGACGCGGTGCTTCAGCGCCTTGAGCACGCCGCCCAGGCGGTTGCTGGCCAGTTCGTCGGGGTTGCCGACGCGTGCCCGCAGGTCCGGGTTCGCCGCGCACAGCTCGGTGAAGAAGCGGTCCAGCGCCAGCATCGGCGAGCACTGGTCGTTGCGGTAGTGCAGTTGCGGCAGGCTGGGCTCGATGGGCCGCCGCACCGCCAGCGGGTTGTCGCGCTCCAGCAGGCGCCCCTGGCGGCTCGCGGCGAACAGCGCGCAGGCGGCGTCCAGCTCGGCCTCCGGCACCCACAGCTGCGCCGCGTGGTGGTTGAACAGCTCCCGGGCGTTCTCGTCCTCGCCGGGGTTGCCCGGCAGCGGCAGGTTGTGCGCGGCGTTGCTGCCGGCGCCGTAGAAGCCGAAGCCCTTGACCGTCTCGGCGATGCCGTAGGGGATCGGCAGCGGGTAATGCAGGATGCCGCTGTTCTTCTCGTGGACGCGATGGGCCAGGCGCTGCTCCATTTCCCAGAGGGCGCAGACGAAGGCGGCCGGATCGCGGCCATCGAAACTCAGGGGGTCGAAGCCACAGCCGCTGAGGTGGTGCTTGAAGCCTTCCAGGCCCTCGCGGGTCCCCAACTGGGTGCGCTGCTCGATGCGCCGGCCATTGGCGATCATCACCGGCAGGGCCACGCCGCAGTCCTCGGCGCGCCACCAGCGCGGCATCCAGTCGCTGCCGCGCTGTTCCTCGGCGGCGCCATCGGAGAGGAAGGCCACCAGGGTCTCGCCGGGCAGCGGCAGGTGCGCGTACTGCAGTTCGGCGAAGCCCAGGTAGCCGCCTTCGGCGATGCCGCCGGCGGTATGCGGGTTGACGTGGCTGCCCAGGGGCGCGGCGACGCTGCCGTCCGGCGCCTGGGCGTAGCTGTAGAAGTCCTGCACCAGGCGCTCCAGGCCGGCGGCGTCGATGCCGTAGCGCCGTGCCTGCTCGGGGTGCAGGTTGCCGGTCAGCACGTTGAGCGCCTCGATGGCCGCCACGCAGTGCCCCTGCCCCATCAGCCAGCCGCGGGTGGTGCCGGTCAGGGCATTGAGCGCCAGGTAGCCGGCGTAGGCCGGCACCATGTTCAGGGCGCCGCCGGTGTGGCCCTCGGGGCTGGCCTTGAAGTCCTCGGCCTGCAGCGGCGTGCCGTCCAGGTGCACGCGCCGCGCGTAGGTCATGTGCACCACCAGCCAGAGCCCGGCGCAGGTCAGCCGGTCCAGCGCGCGGAACATCCGATAGACGCTGGGCAGGTCCGGCTGCAGGCCGGCTTGGACCAATTGATGAGCCATGCGGAAGACCGCAGCCTGGGTCTGCGCGCTATGCTCAAGCGGACCGTATCCGCTCAGCCATTCGGTGAATGCCGGCTGCTCCGCCGCGTGCGCGGCCAGCTCCTCCGGACTGGGCAGTATCTGCGACATGCTCGACGTTCTCCCTTGGGCTATTGGAGGAAGTCTAGGTCGCCGGATGGGAGCGGCGCTGACCTGTATCAACGCCATTTCGTTCCAGCTACGCGAGTCTGAAATACCGAATCCTGCTAAGGAGGCCCCATGGCCCTACTCACCTTCATCGGCGCAGCCCAGGAAGTCACCGGCTCCTGCTACCTGCTGGAAACCCGGGATGGCGCGCGCGTGCTGCTCGAGTGCGGCATGCGCCAGGGCCGCAGCAACGGCAAGGGCACCCGCGACAATGAGGCCAGCAACCGCACGCCCTTCCCCTTCGATCCGAAGAGCCTGAACGCGGTAGTCATCTCCCACGCCCACATCGACCACAGCGGGCTGCTGCCGCGCCTGGCGAAGGAAGGCTACAAGGGGCCGATCTACGCCACCGAGTCCTGCTGCGAGCTGCTGGAACTGATGCTGATGGATTCGGCCAACATCCAGGAAAAGGACGCCGAGTGGGAGAACAAGTGGCGCGCCCGCCTGAACAAGCCGGCGACCACCCCGATCTACACCGTCGAAGACACCGAGAAGGCCCTGGCCCTGCGCCGCGGCGTCAGCTACGGCAGCACCGTGGAAGTGGCGCCCGGCATCCGCGTGACCTTCCACAATGCCGGGCACATCCTCGGCTCGGCCATCGTCGAGATCGAGATCCACGAGCAGGGCCTGACGCGCCGCCTGGTGTTCTCCGGCGACCTGGGCAACACCTGCTCGCCGCTGATGCGCACGCCGACGCCGCTGAGCCGCGCCGACGTGGTGCTGCTGGAGTCCACCTACGGCGACCGCGACCACCGCGACAACAACGAGACGCTGCTGGAACTGGCGGACATCCTCGAACAGGCGCAGAAGGACGGCGGCAACGTGCTGATCCCCGCCTTCGCCGTCGGCCGCACCCAGGACCTACTGTTCTACCTCGGGCGCTTCTACCAGGAAGGCCGCCTGCCGCAGCAGATGGTCTTCCTCGACAGCCCCATGGCCGCGCGGGCCAACGACATCTACCTGCGCCACTCCGGCGAATTCTCCGATAGCGACCGCGAATACATCCGCGGCACCGGCACCGTGAAGCTGTCCGAATGGCTGCCGCTGCTGCGCACCACGCAGACGCCGGAAGACTCCATGGCGATCAACCGTATCAAGAGCGGCGCCATCATCATCGCCGGCAGCGGCATGTGCACCGGCGGGCGCATCGTCCACCACTTCAAGCACAACCTCTGGCGCGAGGAATGCCACATCGTTTTCCCCGGCTTCCAGGCCAAGGGCACCCTGGGCCGCGCCATCGTCGACGGCGCCGAGAGCGTGCGCGTGCTGCGCCAGCGCATCGCCGTGCGGGCGAAGGTCCACACCCTCGGTGGCTTCTCCGCCCATGCAGGACAATCGCAATTGATTCAGTGGGTTGGCCACTTCGAGAACAAACCCGAGCTATACCTGATACATGGCGAGCGGGAAAAGATGGATGCCCTGCAGGCCGCACTGCTCGAACGCCTCGACTGGAAAGCCAACATTCCCGAACAGGGGGACCGCATCGCAATCTGAAACAGGGTCATCGCCAACAGCCGTCGGCGGCATGTCAGACTGGCGCAAGCCTACGACAAGGGGTTGAAGAACAAGGAGTATCCCCATGCCCTATGAACCCGAGGACTACCTCTCCAGGCACTTCCAGACCAGCGGCACCGACCTGACGCAGAAGGTCGAGGAGCTGGCCGCCCTCGCCGCGCCGGGCGACAGCCCGAACCTGCCGCTGTACCGCGAGATGCTCTTCACCGTGGCGCGCATGGCCCAGGCCGACCGCAACCGCTGGGACGCCAAGATCATGCTGCAGACGCTGCGCGAGATGGAGCACGCCTTCGCCACCCTCGAGCAATTCAAGCGCCGGCGCAAGGTCACGGTGTTCGGCTCGGCGCGCACGCCCCCGGACCACCCGCTGTACGCCCTGGCCAGGGACCTGGGGCGCACCCTGGCCCGCTACGACCTGATGGTCGTCACCGGCGCCGGCGGCGGCATCATGGCCGCCGCCCACGAAGGCGCCGGGCTTGAGAACAGCCTGGGCTTCAACATCACCCTGCCCTTCGAGCAGCAGGCCAACCACACGGTGGCCGGCACCAACAACCTGCTGTCGTTCCACTTCTTCTTCCTGCGCAAGCTGTTCTTCGTCAAGGAAGCCGACGCCCTGGTGCTCTGCCCCGGCGGCTTCGGCACCCTGGACGAGGCGCTGGAAGTGCTGACGCTGATCCAGACCGGCAAGAGCCCGCTGGTGCCGGTGGTGCTGCTCGACCAGCCCGGCGGGCATTACTGGGAGCAGGCGCTGCAGTTCATGCAGGAGCAGTTGCTGGACAACCGCTACATCCTGCCCAGCGACATGCACCTGATGAAGCTGGCCCGCTCGGTGGAGGACGCGGTCGGGGAGATCGCCCACTTCTACAGCAACTTCCACTCCAGCCGCTGGCTCAAGGACAACTTCGTCATCCGCCTCAACCACCGCCTCAGCGACAGCGCCATCCAGCGCCTGCACGAGGAGTTCGGCAACCTCTGCCTGCACGACGGCTTCCACCAGCAGGCCTGCGGCGAACTGGAAAAGGACGAACCGGAATTCACCAAGCTCACGCGCCTGGCCTTCGCCTTCAACGGCCGCGACCACGGCCGCCTGCGCGAGTTGGTGAATTTCATCAATGACAAGCAGAACTGGACCGAGGCTTGTCCCGTTCCTGCATAGGCCACCGCACCTGTAGGAGCGGGCCCTGCCCGCGAATCGTGCGCAGGGCGCGCTCCTACATGGGATGGCGCTCCTACGCCCACGCCCAACCGTAGGGCGTATAACCGTTCGCGGTTATACGCCGTTGGCCCGACGTGACACTGCGCTGGCGCGTGATTCCGGGGGGAACGGTGTGTGAAATGGCGTAGGGGCAACTGTCTTGCCGACTACGCCGAGATGTTCTCTGTAGGAGCGAGCTTGCTCGCGAACAGACTCCGCTGCGGGGTTTATTCGCGAGCAAGCTCGCTCCTACGAGAAGCCGTTCCCGCGCCTTACAAGCGGATCTTATCCACGAACCGCGCCGATACCGCCAGCTATCGCGGACAAGCCAGGGGAATGTGGGCGTAGGAGCGGACTCCGTCCGCGATCCGGCCGATAGGCCGGCCAGCACCGCGCAGGGCTCAGTCGTCCCCGCCGCGCCCGCTGAACAGGCGGTTGATGGCTTCCATGGAAAACCCCCGGTAGGCGAGGAAACGCCCTTGCTGGGCACGCTCGCGGGCATCCTGGGGTAGACGGGGGAACTTGCGGCGCCAGGCGTCCCGCAATTGCGCCTGCCAGTCGACGTCGGCCTCGCCCAGGGCCTTCTCGATCTCGCCGCGGGGCAGGCCGCGCTGGCTCAGTTCGTCGCGGATGCGCAAGGGGCCATAGCCGCTGCGCGCCTTGCTGGCGATGAAGGCTTCCAGGTAACGGGATTCGTTGAGCAACCCCTCCTCGGCCAGGCGGTCGAGGGCGGGCTCGATGAGTTCCGCAGGTGCGCCGCGCTGGCGCAGCTTGCGGACGAGTTCGGCGCGACCGTGCTCGCGCCGCGCCAGGAGGTCCATGGCGGCCCGTCGCACGGCGACGGGCGTATCGAGCACGGTCGGCATCGGCGGGATCAGTAGTCGAGGTCGGCTTCAGCGGCCTCGGCGGCTTCGGCTGCAGCCAGCTCGGCCTTGGTCGGCGCCGGCTGGTTGCTCAGCAGTTGCTCGCGGATGGCCTTGTCCAGCACCGC
The DNA here is from genome assembly GCF_036231725.1 of Pseudomonas sp. JH-2. Lineage (NCBI taxonomy): Bacteria > Pseudomonadati > Pseudomonadota > Gammaproteobacteria > Pseudomonadales > Pseudomonadaceae > Pseudomonas > Pseudomonas sp. JH-2. Next base: position 110,609 of record NZ_JAZAQP010000014.1, read on the forward strand.
GCAGATTTCCGAGTTTTCTTCCAGGAACTTGGCGGCGTTGGCCTTGCCCTGGCCAATCTTGCTGCCCTGGTAGCTGTACCAGGCGCCGGATTTCTCCACCAGGCCCAGTTGCACGCCCAGGTCGATGATCTCGCCGGTGCGGTAGATGCCCTTGCCGTAGAGAATCTGGAACTCGGCCTGGCGGAACGGCGGAGCGACCTTGTTCTTCACGACCTTGACGCGGGTTTCGCTGCCGACCACCTCGTCGCCTTCCTTCACCGCGCCGGTACGGCGGATGTCCAGGCGCACGGAGGCGTAGAACTTCAGGGCGTTACCACCGGTGGTGGTTTCCGGGTTGCCGAACATCACGCCGATCTTCATGCGGATCTGGTTGATGAAGATGACCAGGCAGTTGGCGTTCTTGATGTTGCCGGTGATCTTGCGCAGCGCCTGGGACATCAGGCGGGCCTGCAGGCCGACGTGGGCATCGCCCATCTCGCCTTCGATCTCGGCCTTGGGCACCAGGGCCGCCACGGAGTCGACGATGATCACGTCCACCGCGTTGGAGCGCACCAGCATGTCGGTGATTTCCAGGGCCTGCTCGCCGGTGTCCGGCTGCGAGACCAGCAGGTCGTCGACGTTGACGCCCAGCTTGCCGGCGTAGTCCGGGTCCAGCGCGTGCTCGGCGTCGACGAAGGCGCAGGTGGCGCCCTGGCGCTGGGCTTCGGCGATGACCGAGAGGGTCAGGGTGGTCTTGCCCGAGGATTCCGGGCCGTAGATCTCGACGATCCGGCCTTTCGGCAGGCCGCCGATGCCCAGGGCGATGTCCAGGCCCAGGGAGCCGGTGGAGATGGCCGGGATGGCCTGGCGCTCGTGGTCGCCCATGCGCATCACCGCGCCCTTGCCGAATTGGCGTTCGATCTGTCCCAGGGCCGCGGCCAGGGCGCGCTTCTTGTTGTCGTCCATTGAAGTCCTCGCGAAGTCAGGCGGCCGGGATGGGCCACGAACAACTGTATAAGTAGACAGTATTATTTCACAGGGCAAGGCGCTCGCCTACCCCCGGACGGGATTTTCCCCGACGGCCAGTCGCAACACCCCGTCCAGAGCGGCCGCCACCGCCTGCCGGCGCACCGCGAGGCGGTCGCCGGCGAAATGCAGGCACGCCGGGAGCAGCCTTTCGCCGTCGGCCCAGCACAACCAGACGGTTCCTACAGGCTTCTCTGGTGAACCACCGTCCGGCCCGGCGATACCGCTGACCGCCACGGCGAAACGCGCGCCACTGCGCGCCTGTGCGCCACGGGCCATGGCCTCGACCACCTCGCGGCTGACCGCGCCGACCTGTGGGAAAAGTTCGTCGGGCACGCCCAGTTGCGCGGTCTTCTGCGCGTTGGAATAGGTGACGTAGCCGGCATCGAACCAGGCCGAGCTGCCGGCGATCCGCGTGATCGCCTCGGCGATGCCGCCGCCGGTGCAGGATTCCGCGGTGCAGACCCGCGCGCCCAGCCGCTGCAACTGCGCGCCCAGGCGCGCGGCCAGGTCGGTGATGCCTTCGTCGCCGATGCTCATTGCGTACTCCGATGCTTAAGCCGTCAGGCCGGATACCGTACACTAGGCGCTTTTGCATATAGAAGACGGACCGCCCAAAGTCATGAGCCAAAGCGACCTTTCCGCTCACACCCCGATGATGCAACAGTACTGGAAGCTGAAGAGACAGCATCCGGAACAACTGCTGTTCTACCGCATGGGCGACTTCTACGAGCTGTTCTACGAGGACGCCAAGAAGGCTGCCAAGCTGCTCGACATCACCCTCACCACCCGCGGCCAGTCCGCCGGCACGCCCATTCCCATGGCCGGCATTCCCTTCCATGCCGTGGAGGGCTACCTGGCCAAGCTGGTCAAGCTCGGCGAGTCGGTGGCGATCTGCGAGCAGATCGGCGACCCGGCTACCAGCAAGGGCCCGGTGGAACGCCAGGTGGTGCGCATCATCACCCCCGGCACGGTCAGCGACGAGGCACTGCTCGACGAGCGCCGCGACAACCTGCTGGCGGCCCTGCTGGGCGACGAGCGGCTGTTCGGCCTGGCGGTGCTGGACATCACCAGCGGCCGTTTCAGCGTCCAGGAAATCCGCGGCTGGGAAACCCTGCTGGCCGAGCTCGAGCGCCTGAACCCCGCGGAACTGCTGATCCCCGACGACTGGCCCGCCGGCCTGCCGGCGGAGAAGCGCCGCGGCGTGCGCCGCCGCGCGCCCTGGGACTTCGACCGCGACTCGGCGTTCAAGAGCCTCTGCCAGCAGTTCGCCACCCAGGACCTGAAGGGCTTCGGCTGCCAGGACCTGACCCTGGCCATCGGCGCCGCCGGCTGCCTGCTGGCCTACGCCAAGGAAACCCAGCGCACCGCCCTGCCGCACCTGCGCAGCCTGCGCCACGAGCGCCTGGACGACACCGTCATCCTCGACGGCGCCAGCCGCCGCAACCTGGAGCTGGACACCAACCTCTCCGGCGGCCGCGACAACACCCTGCAATCGGTGGTGGACCGTTGCCAGACCGCCATGGGCAGCCGCCTGCTGACCCGCTGGCTGAACCGCCCGCTGCGCGACCGCGCCGTGCTGGAGGCGCGCCAGGAGTCGATCGCCTGCCTGCTGGAACGCTACCGCTTCGAGACCCTGCAGCCACAGCTGAAGGAAATCGGTGACGTCGAGCGCATCCTCGCCCGTATCGGTCTGCGCAACGCCCGCCCGCGCGACCTGGCGCGCCTGCGCGACGCCCTGGCCGCCCTGCCGGAGCTGCAGCGCGGCATGACCGAGCTGGAGGCCCCGCACCTGGGCGAGCTGGCCGCGAGCATCCGCACCTACCCGGAACTGGCCGAGCTGCTGGCCCGGGCGATCATCGACAACCCGCCGGCGGTGATCCGCGACGGCGGCGTCATCAAGCGCGGCTACGATGCCGAGCTGGACGAGCTGCAGACCCTCAGCGAGAACGCCGGCCAGTACCTGATGGACCTGGAGATCCGCGAGAAGGAACGTACCGGGCTGTCGGGCCTGAAGGTCGGCTACAACCGCATCCACGGCTACTACATCGAGCTGCCGCGCATGCAGGCCGAGCAGGCGCCGGCCGACTACCAGCGGCGGCAGACGCTGAAAGGCGCCGAACGCTTCATCACCCCGGAGCTGAAGGCCTTCGAGGACAAGGCGCTGTCCGCCCAGAGCCGCGCCCTGGCGCGGGAGAAGCAGCTCTACGAGGAACTGGTGGAACTGCTGATCGCCCAGCTGGCGCCGCTGCAGGACACCGCCGCCGCCCTGGCCGAACTGGACGTGCTGGCCAACCTGGCCGAGCGCGCGCTGAACCTCGACCTGAACCGCCCGCGCTTCGTCGAGGCGTCGGGCATCCTCATCGAGCAGGGCCGCCACCCGGTGGTGGAGCAGGTGCTGGAAACGCCCTTCGTGGCCAACGACCTGAAGCTCGACGAAGACACCCGCATGCTGGTGATCACCGGCCCGAACATGGGCGGTAAATCCACCTATATGCGGCAAACGGCGCTGATCGTGCTGCTGGCGCATATCGGCAGCTTCGTCCCGGCGGCGCGCTGCGAGCTGTCGCTGGTGGACCGCATCTTCACCCGTATCGGCTCCTCCGACGACCTCGCCGGCGGCCGTTCCACCTTCATGGTGGAGATGAGCGAAACCGCCAACATCCTGCACAACGCCACCGACCGCAGCCTGGTGCTGATGGACGAAGTGGGCCGCGGTACCAGTACCTTCGACGGCCTGTCGCTGGCCTGGTCGGCCGCCGAGCACCTGGCGCACCTGCGCGCCTTCACCCTGTTCGCCACCCACTACTTCGAGCTGACCGTGCTGCCGGAGAGCGAGCCGGTGGTGGCCAACGTGCACCTGAACGCCACCGAGCACAACGAGCGCATCGTCTTCCTGCACCACGTGCTGCCCGGCCCGGCGAGCCAGAGCTACGGCCTGGCGGTGGCGCAGCTGGCCGGCGTGCCCGGCCCGGTGATCCTGCGCGCCCGCGAGCACCTGGCACGCCTGGAGACCACCAGCCTGCCCCACGAGGCGCCCCGCCAGGAGGCCGGCAAGCCCACCGCGCCGATGCAGAGCGACCTGTTCGCCAGCCTGCCGCACCCGCTGATCGACGAGCTCGCACGCCTCAAACCCGATGACCTGAGCCCACGCCAGGCGCTCGATTTGTTATATGCATGGAAGACGCGAATCTGACGGATAGCGGAACAAGCTGCTAGAATCGCGCGCGCTTAGCCGCCCGCCTGAGGAGAGAACTAGAAAATGACCTTCGTCGTCACCGACAACTGCATCAAGTGCAAATACACCGACTGCGTGGAAGTCTGCCCGGTGGACTGCTTCTACGAAGGCCCGAACTTCCTGGTCATTCACCCGGATGAGTGCATCGACTGCGCGCTCTGCGAACCGGAATGCCCGGCCCAGGCGATCTTCTCCGAAGACGAAGTGCCGGAGAACATGCAGGAATTCATCGAGCTGAACAAGGATCTGGCCGAGGTGTGGCCGAACATCACCGAGAAGAAGGATTCGCTGCCGGACGCGGAAGAGTGGGACGGCGTCGCCGACAAGCTCAAGCACCTGGAGCGTTGACCGCTTCCTCCAAGGCCCGCCTAGCGCGGGCCTTGTACCATCTGTGATGGCACTTTTTCGCAGGCAAAAAAAGGGGCGGGATGGCCCGCCCTTTTTTCCCTACCCCATCATCCTGATGAGTCGCATCCCGCGACGTCCCGACCGGCATCCCTGTCGGCCTGCGTCATTCCCTGTACGCAGGAGTGATATTAGCCATCCGTACGAACGCCGCAAGCGGCTGCGGGTCGCACCCGGCGATGTGCAGGTCGAGCGCAGGCAAAAATAAAATCCTTTTTATTCAATAAGTTAATTATGAAAACCAGGAAAAAGAGCCCCTGGCCGGCAGGCCGAATCGTCAAAGGCTCACAGCATATGTAAGCGATGGCTTACAAAACCAAACTTAAAAAGTGCTGTCTCGCCTGCTCTCGCGGGCAGGGAAACGGGAATTCCGTTGGGCGTATAACCGTTCGCGGTTATCCGCCGTTAGCCGCAACACCGGCGTCAGGGACAATGGCGGATAACGCCATAGGCGTTATGCGCCCTACAATGCGGCTTCAGCGAGGAGGTATGGAGCGCTCCTCGTAGGATGGGTCGAGCGAAGCGATACCCATCGCCGTGCCGGATCAGGCGCCGGCCTTGCCGACGGAATCGCGGACGGAGTCCGCTCCTACGCTGCATTCACGAGCGGCGCCCTGCGCGCGAACCGCGACAGGTACGCCACAGACGAAAAAGCCCGGAGGGATGCTCCGGGCTTTTTTCGCTACGGGTGGTGCCTTACTGGAATAGCGCGTCGCTCGACAGACCGTTCTTCTCCAGGATTTCCCGCAGGCGCTTGAGCGCCTCGACCTGGATCTGCCGCACCCGCTCGCGGGTCAGGCCGATTTCCTGGCCGACTTCTTCCAGGGTGCTGCTTTCGTGGCCGCGCAGGCCGAAGCGGCGTATCACCACCTCGCGCTGCTTGTCGGTCAGCTCGGACAGCCACTGGTCGATGCTCTGGCTCAGGTCGTCATCCTGCAGCAGTTCGCAGGGGTCGGTGGGACGGTCGTCGGTCAGGGTGTCCAGCAGCGTCTTGTCCGAGTCCGGGCCGAGGGACACGTCCACCGAAGTCACCCGCTCGTTGAGGCCGAGCATGCGCTTGACCTCGTCGACCGGCTTCTCCAGCAGGTTGGCGATTTCCTCGGGGGACGGCTCGTGGTCCAGCTTGTGCGTCAGCTCGCGGGCCGCGCGCAGGTAGACGTTGAGTTCCTTGACCACGTGGATCGGCAGGCGGATGGTGCGGGTCTGGTTCATGATGGCCCGTTCGATGGTCTGGCGAATCCACCACGTCGCGTAGGTGGAGAAGCGGAAACCCCGTTCCGGATCGAACTTCTCCACCGCCCGGATCAACCCCAGGTTGCCTTCCTCGATCAGGTCGAGCAGGGACAGGCCGCGGTTGACGTAGCGCCGGGCGATCTTCACCACCAGGCGCAGGTTGCTTTCGATCATGCGCCGACGCCCGGCGGGATCGCCCCTTTGCGCGAGCCGCGCGAAGTGGACCTCCTCCTCGGGAGTCAGCAGGGGGGAAAAACCGATTTCGTTGAGGTAGAGCTGGGTGGCATCCAGCGCGCGGCTGTAATCGATGTGCTTGTGCTGCTTCGATGACAGCGAGCTTGCCTTGCCGGTGACCTGAAGTGAGACCTGCTCTTCGGCAAGTGACTCGTCGAATGTGATGGCGGGCTCTAGAAGCAGCAGCTCGTCATCCACGTCAAACTCCGGCCCTTCTTTTTTGAGTGCCATGTCGTTATCCCTTGCTGAGTTCGACAACAAGCCCGGACGAATCCATATCCTTGGGACGTCCAAGCCCGCTCACCCACGCGGGATACGGCGGTCGATCAACGAGGTGGCAGGTATTGCAAGGGGTCCACGGGTTTGCCCTGACGGCGAATCTCGAAGTGCAGCTTCACCCGGTCCGTGCCTGTGGAGCCCATCTCGGCAATGCTCTGCCCGACTTTGACCTGTTGCCCTTCCCGAACGAGCAGCCTGCGGTTGTGGCCGTAGGCACTCACGTAGGTATCGCTGTGCTTGATGATCACGAGTTCGCCGTAGCCCCGCAAACCACTACCGGCGTACACAACCGTGCCATTCGACGCAGCCAGGACAGGCTGGCCCAATTGCCCGGCTATATCAATCCCTTTATTCAAACTGCCGTTTGATGCAAAGCGGCCTATCAAAGTGCCATTGGTCGGCCACATCCAGCCCTCCGCGCCCTTGCCCGAAGCCTGGGAAGGAGCACTGCTGGCGGGGGGTGTCGTATTGCTGACGGTGGCCGCGGGCGCGGGCTTGGCCGGTGCCGGAGAACCGGCGGTGGGCTTGCCGGCCACCACTGGCACGACGGACGGCGCGGTTTTGGCGACCACCGGCTGTGCCGCCGTACTGGAGCCGGCACCGCCGAAACGAATGGCCTGCCCCGGGCGGATGGTGTAGGGCGGCGGGATGTTGTTGTGCGCGGCCAGGGCCTTCCAGTCCCAGCCGTAGCGGAAGGCGATGGAGTACAGGGTGTCGCCGCGGCGCACCACGTACTGGCCGCTGGTGGTCGCCGGCGTGCGGTCGGCCTGGTTGCGGTCGACCACCTTGACCTTGCCCCCGGAGGAGGATGCGCAGGCCGCGAGCAGGGAACAGAATGCTGCCGCCAGCAGCAAGCGGACGCCGCTCCGAATCCAGATCCATTGTTTCTGGGCCGCGATAGGGCTCACCCCTTCCCCCTTATCCATCGAATATGTGCCCGGCATCTCGCCGTTATGCTCCCCCTGGCCGTGCGACGGCGCTCCCGCCGCCGCTCAGCCCAGGGGGCCGTTGAGCAGGGGAACGAAGCGCACCGAGTCCAGCACGCGCCGGTCGAATCCGTCGCCGGTGCGCTCGATCAGCATCAGTTGCTGCACTTCGCCGCTGCCCACCGGGATCACCAGGCGCCCGCCCGGCGCCAGTTGGTCGAGCAGCGCCTGCGGGACCTCGGCGGCTGCCGCGGTGACGATGATACCGTTGTACGGTGCCAGCGCCGACCAGCCTTCCCAGCCATCCCCCCAGCGAAAGACAACATTTCTCAGGTTTAGCTCCGCAAGTCGCTCCTTGGCGCGGTCCTGCAGGGCCTGAATCCGCTCGACGGAGAACACCCGCTCGACCAGTTGCGCCAGCACCGCGGTCTGGTAGCCGGAGCCGGTGCCGATCTCCAGTACCTTGTCCAGGGGGCCGGCGGCCAGCAGCAGTTCGGTCATCCGCGCCACCATGAAGGGTTGCGAGATGGTCTGATTGTGGCCGATGGGCAGCGCCGTATCCTCGTAGGCGCGGTGCGACAGCGCCTCGTCGACGAACAGGTGGCGCGGCGTGCGGCGGATCACCTCGAGCACCCGGGCGTTGGACAGGCCTTCCTCGTACAGGCGCTGGATCAGCCGTTCGCGGGTACGCTGGGAAGTCATGCCGATACCGCGGCGACTCAGTTCATCGGCCATGGTCCAGCCCTCCGATCCAGTCCTGCAGTCCATTGAACGCCTCGCGGAAGGTTCGGTCCAGTTGCAGCGGCGTGACCGAGACGTAGCCCTGCATCACCGCATGGAAGTCGGTGCCCTCGCCGCCGTCCTCGGCGTCGCCGGCCGCCGCGATCCAGTAGCCTTCGCGCCCCCGCGGGTTGACCACCCGGACCGGCGCCGCGGCGCGCTTGCGATGGCCCAGGCGGGTCAGCTGGATGCCGCGGATGCGCTCCAGCGGCAGGTTCGGGATGTTGACGTTGAGCACGGTGCGCGGCGGCAGCTCGAGCCGCTCGTGGTTCTGCACCAGCAGGCGGGCGAAGTGCATGGCGCTGTAGAGGTTGTCCGGCTGGCGCGAGAGCAGCGAGAAGGCGAACGCCGGGCGCGCCAGGAAGCGGCCCTCGATGGCGGCGGCCACGGTGCCGGAATAGAGCACGTCGTCGCCCAGGTTGGCGCCCAGGTTGATGCCCGAGACGACCATGTCCGGCAGCGTCTCCAGCAGGCCGTTGAGGCCCAGGTGCACGCAGTCGGTCGGCGTGCCGTCGATGCCGATGAATCCATTGCTCAGCCGCTGCGCGTGCAGCGGCCGGTCCAGGGTCAGCGAGCTGCTGGCGCCGCTGCGATCCTGTTCGGGAGCGACCACCACGCATTCGGCATCTTCGCTCAGCGCGTCGTAAAGCGCGGCGATACCGGGTGCGTTCACCCCGTCGTCGTTGGCAATCAGTATGCGCATGGGTTTTCCGTTTGCCCTGCCGGTACCAGCTCGACCAGCTCGCGCACGACGACGGTGGCGAAGCAGCCTGCCGGCAGGACGAATTCCAGTTGCAGAATGTCAGGGGCCGGATAATGCCATGCCAGGGCCTGGATGGGGAGGCGCAGGATGCGCCGTTCGTGCGCCAGATCAGCATTGCCCAGCCACTGGCAAAGCGCCACCTCCGCGGCCCCCACGATATTTTCCAGCTCGCCGCTGGCGTCGCCGGCCGGCGAGGCGCCCTGGCCCCAGAGCGGCCCGGTGGGGTGCAGGTCGAGGGCGGCCAGGCGCGGGTCGTCGCATTCCGCCTGGCCCGCCGGGAAGAAACTGCGGCTGTCGGTGAAGGCCAGCAGGTCGCCGACCTGGGCGCGGTTCCAGCTGCCGTCGGCCACCCGTCGCGCCAGCACCCGGTTGAACAGGTAGCTGCGCCCGGCCGAGAGCAGGCGCGAACGCAGGTTGCGCTGCCCGGGCAGGATGCCGCGCTCGGCACAGCTGCGGGCATCCACGACGTTGCCGCCGTCGAAGCCGAAGCGCTGGCTGCCGAAATAGTTGGGCACGCCCTCGGCAGCGATACACCGCAGCCGCTCGTCGAGTGCCTCATGCTCACCCTGCAACTGCGTCAGGCGCAGGGTGAAGCCGTTGGCCGCATGGGCGCCGCGCTGCAGCTTGCGCTGGTGGCGGGTGCGCTTGAGGATGCGCAGGCTGTCGTCCTCGGCCGCGGCCAGGTCGGGGTCGGCCTTGCCCGGCAGGTGCAGGCTGAACCACTGCCGCGTCAGGGCCTGGCGGTCCTTGAGCCCGGCGTAGCTGATCAGCCGCTGCGACACCCCGGCCGCACGGGCCAGGCGGCGCGCGGCCTCCTCGGTGTTCAGCCCGCGCTTTTCCACCCACAGCCAGAGGTGCTCGCCCTCGCCGGACAGCGGGATGTCCAGCACCTCGTCGACCTGGAAGTCCTCGGCCACCGCCTTGAGCACCGCGCGGCCGCAGGGCTCGCCATGGGCGCGCGGGCCCAGCAGCTCCAGTTCGGTCATGGACGGACCAGCAGGGCGACGGCGTGCACCGCGATGCCTTCCTCGCGCCCGGTGAAGCCGAGCTTCTCGGTGGTGGTGGCCTTGACGTTGACCTGTTCGATATCGACCTGCAGGTCCTCGGCGATGGCGGCGCGCATGGCCTCGATGTGCGGCGCCATCTTCGGCGCCTGGGCGATGATGGTGGCGTCGACGTTGCCGATCACATGGCCCTTCTCGTGCACCAGGGTCACCACGTGGCGCAGCAGCGCGCGGCTGTCGGCGCCCTTGAAGCGCGGGTCGGTGTCCGGGAAGTGCTTGCCGATGTCGCCCAGGGCGCAGGCGCCGAGCAGCGCATCGCTCAGCGCATGCAGCAGCACGTCGCCGTCGGAGTGGGCGATGAGCCCGAACTTGTGGGGAATGCGCACGCCGCCGAGGGTGATGAAGTCGCCCTCGCCGAAGCGGTGCACGTCGTAGCCATGGCCGATACGCATAGAAAAACGCCCTGAGTCAGTCAGGGCGTCGATTCTACCGGAAAGCCGCGGCGCCTTCAGGACAGCGCCCGCGCATGGTGGCGCAGGTGGTCGTCGATGAAGCTGGCGATGAAGTAGTAGCTGTGGTCGTAGCCCGGGTGCAGGCGCAGCTCCAGCGGGTGCCCCGCCGCTTCCGCCGCCTGGCGCAGGGCCTCGGGCTTGAGCTGGGTGGCGAGGAAGTCGTCGCGCTCGCCCTGGTCCACCAGGATCGGCAGACGCTCGCCGGCGCCGGCCAGCAGCTCGCAGGCGTCCCATTCGGCCCAGGCCTTGCGGTCCTCGCCCAGGTAGCGGCCGAAGGCCTTCTGGCCCCAAGGGCAGTCGCTGGGATGGCTGATGGGCGCGAAGGCCGACAGCGACTGGTAGCGCCCCGGGTTGCGCAGCGCGCAGACCAGCGCGCCATGGCCGCCCATGGAGTGGCCGGCGATGCCGCGGCGGGCGGAGACCGGGAAGTTGTCCTCGATCAGCGCCGGCAGCTCGTGCACCACGTAGTCGTGCATGCGGTAGTTGCGCGCCCAGGGCTGCTGGGTGGCGTTGAGGTAGAAGCCCGCGCCCAGGCCGAAGTCCCAGGCGCCTTCCGCGTCACCGGGCACCTCGGGGCCGCGCGGGCTGGTGTCCGGCGCCACTATCACCAGGCCCAGCTCAGCGGCCAGGCGCTGGGCGCCGGCCTTCTGCATGAAGTTCTCGTCGGTGCAGGTCAGCCCCGACAGCCAGTAGAGCACCGGCAGGCCGGCCTCGGGCTCGGCCTGGGGCGGCAGGTAGATGGCGAACACCATGTCGCAGCCGAGCGTCGGGGAATGGTGGCGGTAGCGCTGGTGCCAGCCGCCGAAGCTCTTCTGGCTGCTGAGCAGTTCGATGGATTCCGTCATGGCAGTCTCCTTGTGTCGCGAAGCCGGGGCCGTGGCCCCGGCGGCTCGATCAGTAGTGGATGACGGAGCGGATGCTCTTGCCTTCGTGCATCAGCTCGAAGGCCTCGTTGATCCTGTCCAGGCCCATGGTGTGGGTGATGAAGGTGTCCAGCGGGATTTCGCCCTTCTGCGCCTTCTCCACGTAGCTGGGCAGCTCGGTACGGCCGCGCACGCCGCCGAACGCCGAACCGCGCCAGACGCGGCCGGTGACCAGCTGGAACGGCCGGGTGCTGATCTCCTGGCCGGCGCCGGCGACGCCGATGATGGTCGACTCGCCCCAGCCCTTGTGGCAGCACTCCAGCGCCGCGCGCATCAGCTGCACGTTGCCGACGCACTCGAAGGAGTAGTCCACGCCGCCGTCGGTCATCTCGACGATGACGTCCTGGATCGGCTTCTGGTGGTCCTTCGGGTTGACGAAGTCGGTGGCGCCCAGTTCCCTGGCGATGTCGAACTTGGCCGGGTTGATGTCGACGGCGATGATCCGCGAGGCCTTGGCCATCCTGGCGCCGATGATTGCCGCCAGGCCAATGCCGCCCAGACCGAAGATGGCCACGCTGGCGCCCTCTTCCACCTTGGCGGTGTTGAGCACGGCGCCGATGCCGGTGGTGACGCCGCAGCCGAGCAGGCAGACCTTCTCCAGCGGCGCGTCCTTGGGAATCTTCGCCAGGGAGATTTCCGGCAGCACGGTGTACTCGGAGAAGGTCGAGCAGCCCATGTAGTGGTAGACCGGCTGGCCGTTGTAGGAGAAGCGGCTGGTGCCGTCGGGCATCAGGCCCTTGCCCTGGGTGGCGCGCACGGCCTGGCAGAGGTTGGTCTTGCCGGACTTGCAGAACTTGCACTCGCGGCATTCGGCGGTATACAGCGGGATCACGTGGTCGCCGACCTGCAGCGAGGTCACGCCCTCGCCCACCGCTTCGACGATGCCGCCACCCTCGTGGCCGAGGATGCACGGGAACACGCCTTCGGAATCCTGGCCGGACAGGGTGTAGGCGTCGGTGTGGCAGACCCCGGTGGCGACGATGCGTACCAGCACCTCGCCCTTCTTCGGCGGCGCCACGTCCACCTCGACCACCTGCAGCGGCTGGTTGGGGGCGAAGGCGACGGCGGCACGGGACTTGATCATCTCGGAACTCCTGGCGGGTTGATGCATGGGCCTCCGCCTGCGGGGCGGAAGCGGCCGGCGAAGGACGCCGGCGGAAACCGGGCGGCCCCGGCGAAAAGCGCGGGGCACAGCCTTGAAAGTGTAGAAAAGTGCCTGGAAAGAAATAATCAGGCAATAATCAAAACATTATTGCCATGCAGGGATAATCCAGATGAATCGCTGGGAAGGCCTCGACGAATTCGTCGCGGTGGCGGAAACCGGGCAGTTCACCGCCGCCGCCGAACGCCTGGGCGTCTCCTCCTCCCATGTCAGCCGGCAGATCGCCCGGCTGGAGGAGCGCCTGCAGGCCCGCCTGCTCTACCGCAGCACCCGGCGCGTTTCGCTGAGCGAGGCCGGGCAGACCTTCCTGCAGCACTGCCAGCGCCTGCAGGATGCCCGCGACGAGGCGCTGCGGGCGGTCAGCGACCTCTCCGCCGAACCCAAGGGCCTGCTGCGCATGACCTGCGCGGTGGCCTACGGAGAGCGCTTCGTGGTGCCGCTGGTGAATGCCTTCATGGCCGACTACCCGCAGTTGCGGGTGGACATCGAGCTGTCCAACCGCCAGCTCGACCTGCTCCACGAGGGGTTCGACCTGGCCATCCGCCTCGGCCGCCTGAGCGACTCGCGCCTGGTGGCCACGCGCCTGGCGCCGCGGGTGATGTACCTGTGCGCCACGCCCGGCTACCTGGAACACCACGGCGCGCCGCAGTCGCCGGCGGAACTGGCGCAGCACAACTGCCTGGTGGGTAGCAGCGACCTGTGGAGCTTCCTGGAGGACGGCCGCGAGACGCAGCACCGGGTCCAGGGCAACTGGCGCTGCAACAGCGGCCAGGCGGTGCTCGACGCCGCGCTGCGCGGCTTCGGCCTGTGCCAGCTGCCGGACTACTACGTGCTGGAACACCTGCGCAGCGGCCGCCTGGTCTCCCTGCTGGCGGACCATCAGCCGCCGAACACCGCGGTCTGGGCGCTCTACCCGCAGCAGCGGCACCTGTCGCCGAAGGTGCGCCAGCTGGTGGACTTCCTCAAGGATGGCCTGCAGCGCATCCACCCCGGCATGCCCTGAGGCAAGGCTGGTTCCGGCGATTCAGTTAAACTTGTCGTTTTACCCGCTACCCTGCCAAGGATGCCGTCATGCCCACTCTTGCCGCCTTCCGCGAACGCTACCTGCTGCGCTTCTGGTCGCCACTGCCGACGCTGGTCGCGCTCGGCGTCGCCTCCGCCTACTACTTCGCCCTGACCGGGACCTTCTGGGCCGTCACCGGGGAATTCACCCGCTGGGGCGGCCACGTGCTGTCCTGGTTCGGCGTGCCGGTGCAGGACTGGAGCTACTTCAAGATCATCGGCCTGCAGGGCACGCCGCTGGACCGCATCGACGGCGTGATGATCATCGGCATGTTCCTCGGCGCGCTGTGCTGCGCGCTCTGGGCCGGCAACGTCAGCCTGCGCTGGCCGACCAGCCGGCGGCGCCTGCTGCAGGGCCTGGTGGGCGGCATCGTCGCCGGCTTCGGCGCGCGCCTGGCCATGGGCTGCAACCTGGCGGCCTTCTTCACCGGCATCCCGATGTTCTCGGTGCATGCCTGGGCCTTCATGCTGTCCACCGTGATCGGCGCCTGGTTCGGCGTGAAGCTGAGCCTGCTGCCGTTCCTGCGCACGCCGCTGAAGGTCACCGGCAAGGCCGCCAGCCTGCCCGACGCGGCGAGCCTGGCCCGCCGCGCCAAGGTGCAATGGCGCCTGGGCCTGGCGGTGCTGGCCGTGGCCGCGCTGTTCGCCGCCTGGCGCTTCGAGGTGTCCCTGGTGCTGGGCCTGGCCACCCTGTTCGGCCTGCTGTTCGGCGGCCTGATCGAGCGCGCGCAGATCTGCTTCACCAGCGCCGCCCGCGACCTCTGGACCACCGGCAGGACCAAGGCAGCCTTCGGCATCCTGCTGGGCATGGCCGCGGCCTGCGTCGGCACCTTCGCGGCGATCCACCTGGGCGTGGCGCCGAAGACCTTCTGGATGGGCCCCAACGCGGTGATCGGCGGCGTGCTGTTCGGCATCGGCATCGTCCTCGCCGGCGGCTGCGAGACCGGCTGGATGTACCGCTCGATGGAAGGCCAGGTGCATTTCTGGGTGGTCGGCGTCGGCAACGTGATCGGCGGCACCCTGGTGGCGGTGTACTGGGATTCGCTGGGCAGCGCACTCGCCCTGCCCTATCCCAAGCTCAACCTGCTGCAGATCTTCGGCCCCGGCGGCGGCCTGCTGCTGACCTTCGCCGGCCTTGCGCTGTGCATGCTGCTGGTGCAGCTGAACGCCAACCGCTTCACCCGTTCGAGGAAAACCGCCAATGAGCGCGAACAAGACGCCGACGCTGTCGCTTGACCTGCGCGGCGAGCATTGCCCGTACAACGCCATCGCCACCCTGGAAACCCTGGAGACGCTGAAGCCGGGCGACCTGCTGGAGGTAGTCACCGACTGCTCGCAGTCGGTGCACGGCATCCCCGAGGACACCAAGCGCCACGGCTACAACTGCCTGGCGGTGGAGCAGCATGGCGCGCTGTTCCGCTTCCTCATCGAGGTGCCGTTGTTGGGGTGAAAGCGGCGGCAGGCGGCAGGCTGCAAGCGGCAGGCAAGAGCGAAAAGCCTGCCCCTGCGGAAGCGGACCTTGTCCGCGATAGTCGGACGTATCGGCGCGGTTCGCGGATGAGATCCGCTCCTACGCTGCCCCGCCACACCATCCCCCTGTAGGAGCGCGCCCTGCGCGCGATTCGCGGGCAGGGCCCGCTCCTACAATTGCCATGAGACACGGTATATCCCTCCCCCGTAGGAGCGGACCTTGTCCGCGATAGCCGGACGTATCGGCGCGGTTCGCGGATGAGATCCGCTCCTACGCTGCCCCGCCGCACCATCCCCTTGTAGGAGCGCGCCCTGCGCGCGAAATCGCGGACGGAGTCCGCTCCTACAGGTTGCCGTGCGGCATGGCGTTTCTCGTTCGCGATGGCCGGATATCCCGGCGCGCCGTCTCTAGGCCGAATCGCCACGGCTGGCATGGCGGCCGTGGCGGTGCAGGAAGGCGTGGATACGCCCGGGGAAGCGCGAACCGACCCAGGCGAACGCCAGGTACTTGAGCAGCTTGCCGGTGAAGATCGCCAGCAGCACGCCGGGATAGTGCAGCGGCACGTTGGACAGCACCACCAGCGCCGGCGTCTGCGGCAATGGCGAGATGGACACCAGGAACAGCGCCAGCAGGCCGTAGCGGTGGGTCCAGTCCATCACCCGCGCCCAGCTCGGGTCCTGCAGCAATTGCGGGAAGTGGGCGTACAGGCTGGCCCAGCCCATGTGGTGCAGGACGATCGTCAGCAGCAGGGCCCCCAGTGCGCTGCCCAGGGCGGCGCTCAGCGCTATGCCGGCCCAGCGCCGTGGCGCCACGAGGACCGCCGGCACCACCACGGAGGTGATCGGGTAGGCGGCGCTGCAGGTACCCAGCAGCGCCAGGCCCAGGCACAGCCAGGGCATGCGCCAGCCGTCGCCGGCCCAGCGCAGGATGCGGTGCAAGTCGCCTTCGAGCCTGGGCAGGAACCTCGCAAGGCGCTTCATGGTTTCAGCGTTTTCCGAAAGTCCGTTGCAGCCGCTGCAGGTCTTCCGGGGTGGTGACCTTGATGTTGTCGGCGCGGCCCTCGACCATCTTCGGCGCGCTGCCGGCCCACTCCATCGCCGAGGCTTCGTCGGTGATGGCGGCGCCCGCCACCAGGGCGTCGGCCAGGGCGCGGTGCAAGGCGCCGAGGTGGAACATCTGCGGCGTGTAGGCCTGCCAGACCACACTGCGGTCGACGGTTTCCAGCACCCGGCCATCGGCGCCGACGCGCTTGAGCGTATCCCGCGCCGGCACGCCGAGCAGGCCGCCCACGGCGTCGTTCTCCAGCTCGCCCAGCAGGCGGTCGAGGTCGCCACGGCTGAGGTTCGGCCGCGCCGCGTCGTGCACCAGCACCCAGTCGTCGCTGGCGGCACCCTGTTCGTTGAGCAGCAGCAGGCCGTTGAGCACCGAGTCGGCGCGCTCGCAGCCGCCTTCGGCGCGCAGGATGCGCGGGTCGGCGGCGCAGGGCAGCTCCGGCCACCAGGGGTCGTCAGGCGCCAGGCAAACCACCAGGCCCTTGAGCATGGGATGGCCGAGGAAGCAGTCGAGGGTGTGTTCGAGGATGCAGCGACCGGCGAGGTCGAGGTATTGCTTGGGGCGATCGGCGCGCATGCGCGAGCCAATGCCCGCGGCGGGGATCACGGCCCAGAAGGCCGGCAGGGAGATGTCGCGGAATTTCATTGCGCCAGCTGGTAGAGGGTTTCCTTGTCCTTGACCATGCCGAGCTCGTGGCGGGCACGCTCCTCGACCGTCTCGGTGCCTTTCTTCAGTTCCGCCACCTCGGCCTCGAGGATGCGGTTGCGCTCGAGCAGGCGCTGGTTCTCGCCCTGCTGGTCGGCGATCTGCTTCTCCAGCTCGCGCACCTGCGCCAGGCTGCCGTCCCCCACCCACAGGCGATACTGCAGGCCGGCGAGGCCCAGGAGCAGGACGAGGAACAGCCAGTAGGGGCTGCGCAGCTTACTGAGACGCAATTGTGGGCTCCATGTGCGAAGGGGTGGCTCCTGCCACCCCTTCACCGTACCAGACTAGCGTCAGCCGCGGAATTCCGCGCGACCACGGTACGGCGCCTTGGCGCCCAGCTGCTCTTCGATGCGCAGCAGCTGGTTGTACTTGGACACGCGGTCGGAACGGCACAGCGAGCCGGTCTTGATCTGGCCGGCGGCGGTGCCTACGGCCAGGTCGGCGATGGTGCTGTCCTCGGTTTCACCGCTGCGGTGCGAGATCACCGCGGTGTAGCCGGCGGCCTTGGCCATCTGGATGGCTTCGAGGGTCTCGGTCAGCGAGCCGATCTGGTTGAACTTGATCAGGATGGAGTTGCCGATGCCCTTCTCGATGCCTTCCTTGAGGATCCTGGTGTTGGTCACGAACAGGTCGTCGCCGACCAGCTGGACCTTGCCGCCGATCTTGTCGGTGAGGACCTTCCAGCCCGCCCAGTCGGACTCGTCCATGCCGTCTTCGATGGAGATGATCGGGAAGCGCTCGGCCAGGCCGGCCAGGTAGTCGGCGAAACCGGCGGCGTCGAACACCTTGCCTTCGCCTTCGAGGTCGTACTTGCCGTCCTTGAAGAACTCGCTGGAGGCGCAGTCCAGGGCCAGGGTCACGTCGTCACCCAGCTTGTAGCCGGCGTTGGCCACGGCTTCGGAGATGGCGGCCAGGGCTTCTTCGTTGGACGCCAGGTTCGGGGCGAAACCGCCTTCGTCGCCCACCGAGGTGCTCAGGCCACGGGCCTTCAGCACGGCCTTGAGGTGGTGGAAGATCTCGGCGCCCATGCGCAGGGCGTCGGCGAAGGTCTTGGCGCCGACCGGCTGGACCATGAACTCCTGGATGTCGACGTTGTTGTCGGCATGCTCGCCGCCGTTGATGATGTTCATCATCGGCACCGGCATGGAGTACACGCCCGGGGTGCCGTTCAGGTCGGCGATGTGCGCATACAGCGGTACGCCCTTGGCCTGTGCGGCAGCCTTGGCGGCAGCCAGGGACACGGCCAGGATGGCGTTGGCGCCCAGCTTGGCCTTGTTGTCGGTGCCGTCGAGTTCGATCATCGCCTGGTCCAGCGCCTTCTGCTCGACCGGGTCCTTGCCCAGCAGCAGGTCGCGGATCGGGCCGTTGATGTTGGCCACGGCCTTCAGCACGCCTTTACCCAGGTAACGGCTCTTGTCGCCATCGCGCAGTTCGAGTGCCTCGCGGGAACCGGTGGAAGCACCGGACGGGGCGCAGGCGCTGCCGACGATGCCGTTGTCCAGGATCACGTCCGCTTCAACGGTCGGGTTGCCGCGGGAGTCCAGGACCTCACGGCCCTTGATGTCGACGATCTTTGCCATTCTTGATAACACTCCGAAGATAGATAAACGGGGCGGGCTGGTGAGACTTAGGCGGTCTCGATGGTGGGGAAACTCTTCACCAGGTCGTCCAGCTGCTTGAGCTGGGACAGGAAAGGCTCGAGCTTGTTCAAGCGCAGGGCGCACGGACCGTCGCACTTGGCGTGCTCGGGGTCCGGGTGGGCCTCCAGGAACAGGCCGGCCAGGCCCTGGCTCATGCCGGCCTTGGCCAGGTCGGTGACCTGGGCGCGGCGGCCGCCGGCGGAATCGGCGCGCCCGCCCGGCATCTGCAGGGCGTGGGTGACGTCGAAGAACACCGGGTACTGGAACTGCTTCATGATGCCGAAGCCGAGCATGTCCACCACCAGGTTGTTGTAACCGAAGGAGGAGCCACGCTCGCAGAGGATCAGCTGGTCGTTGCCGGCCTCCTCGCACTTGGCCAGGATGTGTTTCATCTCCTGGGGCGCGAGGAACTGGGCCTTCTTGATGTTGATCACCGCGCCGGTGCGGGCCATGGCCACCACCAGGTCGGTCTGCCGCGAGAGGAAGGCCGGCAGTTGGATGATGTCGCACACTTCGGCCACCGGGGCGGCCTGGAAGGGCTCGTGGACGTCGGTGATCACCGGCACCTTGAAGGTCCGCTTGATCTCTTCGAAGATCTTCAGCCCCTCTTCCATGCCCGGGCCGCGGAAGGAGTGCATGGACGAGCGGTTGGCCTTGTCGAAGCTGGCCTTGAACACGTAGGGGATGCCGAGCTTCTCGGTCACCCGCACGTATTCCTCGCAGACCTGCATGGCCAGGTCGCGCGATTCCAGCACGTTCATGCCGCCGAACAGCACGAAGGGCAGCTCGTTGCCGATCTGGATGTCGCCGACGCGGATGATCTTCTGGGTCATGCTCAGGCCTTCCCGGCTTGCTTCAGGGCGGCGTTGACGAAGCCGCTGAACAGCGGGTGGCCATCACGCGGGGTGGAGGTGAACTCCGGGTGGAACTGGCAGGCGACGAACCACGGATGGTCCGGGGCCTCGACCACTTCCACCAGGGCGCCGTCGCCGGAGCGGCCGGAAATCTTCAGGCCGGCTTCCCGCAGTTGCGGCAGCAGGTTGTTGTTCACTTCGTAGCGGTGGCGGTGGCGCTCGACGATCACGTCCTTGCCGTAGCAGTCGTGCACCAGGGTGCCGGCTTCGAGCTGGCACTCCTGGGCGCCCAGGCGCATGGTGCCGCCCAGGTCGGAGGCCTCGGTGCGCACTTCGGTGGCGCCGGTGGAATCCTGCCATTCGGTGATCAGGCCGACCACCGGGTGGCCGCTGGCCTTGTCGAACTCGGTGGAGTTGGCGTCTTTCCAGCCCAGCACGTTGCGGGCGTATTCGATGACCGCCACCTGCATGCCCAGACAGATGCCCAGGTAGGGGACCTTGTTCTCGCGGGCGTACTGCACGGCGGTGATCTTGCCTTCCACGCCGCGCAGGCCGAAGCCGCCCGGGACCAGGATGGCGTCGGCGCCGTCGAGCAGGCCGGTGCCCTGCTGCTCGATGTCCTCGGAGTCGATGTAGCGCAGGTTGACCTTGGTGCGGCTCTGGATGCCGGCGTGGGTCATGGCCTCGATCAGCGACTTGTAGGCGTCGAGCAGTTCCATGTACTTGCCGACCATGGCGATGGTGACTTCGCGCTCGGGGTTGAGCTTGGCGTCGACCACCCGGTCCCACTCGGACAGGTCGGCCGGGCCGCACTCCAGGCCGAAGCGCTCGACGACGATGTCGTCCAGGCCCTGGGCGTGCAGCACCGAGGGGATGCGGTAGATGGTGTCGACGTCTTCCAGGGAGATGACCGCGCGCTCTTCGACGTTGGTGAAGAGGGCGATCTTGCGGCGCGAGGAGACGTCCACCGGGTGGTCGGAGCGGCAGACCAGCACGTCCGGCTGCAGGCCGATGGAGCGCAGTTCCTTGACCGAGTGCTGGGTCGGCTTGGTCTTGGTCTCGCCGGCGGTGGCGATGTACGGGACCAGGGTCAGGTGCATGAGCATGGCGCGGCGCGAGCCGATTTCCACGCGCAGCTGGCGGATCGCCTCGAGGAACGGCTGCGACTCGATGTCGCCGACGGTGCCGCCGACTTCCACCAGGGCCACGTCGGCATCGCCGGCGCCCTTGATGATGCGACGCTTGATCTCGTCGGTGATGTGCGGGATCACCTGCACGGTGGCGCCGAGGTAGTCGCCGCGGCGCTCCTTGCGCAGCACGTCCATGTAGACGCGGCCGGTGGTGAAGTTGTTGTTCTGGGTCATGGTGGTGCGCACGAAGCGCTCGTAGTGGCCCAGGTCGAGGTCGGTTTCCGCGCCGTCGTGGGTGACGAACACCTCGCCGTGCTGGAACGGGCTCATGGTGCCCGGATCGACGTTGATGTAGGGGTCCAGCTTGAGCATCGTGATCTTCAAGCCACGCGCTTCCAGAATGGCAGCCAAGGAAGCCGAGGCGATGCCTTTCCCCAATGAAGAAACAACACCACCCGTGACGAAGATGTAGCGCGTCATGAAAAGCCCTGAATGTCAGCGTTTAGGCGGCTGTGCCGCCGGGGAAGCGATGAATGGGCCGCGGCCCAAACCGCGGCGCATGCCGCTCAAAATAGCGTACTCCCGCTGATTCCGTGGGAATCGGCGGGAGCGGTACAAGACGGGAGCGTAGTCTACCGGAAAGGCCCTTTCATCTCAAACCCGGGTCACTCGTCGGGGGCGTCCAGCACAGGCGCCAGCCCGTCTCGCCGGCCCGGCGCAGCGCCGGCAGGTTGGCCGCGCCGAGCAGTTGCCCGCCACGCCAGAGCAGCGGCAGCCGCGGCCGGACGAAGGCCGGCACGGCGCTTTCGTTGAGCAGCCGCTTGAGGTCGCGGTGGCCGCGCCGGGCCAGTTCCAGCCGCTCGCCGCCGCCGCGCAGGCTCACCCGCAGCGGCCCGACGGGCGGTGCACCTTCCAGGTGCAGAAGGCCATTGCCGGGCAGCGCCAGGGGCTGCGACGGGTCGTCCCAGTTCAGCTCGCACGCTGCCTCCTGCAACCAGGCACCCGATAGCCACCAGAGCCGCCCGCCGCTGCGTTGCAGCTCGCCGGTGGCCAGGCGCCAGACCGGTTCGGCATCCCCGGCGGCATCGCGCAGGGCCTGCCAGCCGGCCCAGTGGGCGCTGTCCGGCATCGGCGCGAAGGGCGCCAGCCAGTGGCGCAAGGCATTGCGCTGGCGGCTTTCGCCGAGCGCCAGCAGCGGCGCCAGGGCCAGCGAGGGCACGTCCAGCCAGTCGAATGGGTTGCCGGGCCGCGCCGCGGCCAGGTCCTGCTGCGCCAGTTCGGCCAGCAGCGCCTCGGCCTCGGCCAGGTGCGCGGCGCTGCGGGCGATGTTGCCCGGCGCCTGCGGCCAGCGCTCGGCGAGCAGCGGCAGCACGCGCTGGCGCAGGTAGTTGCGGGCGAAACCGGTGTCGGCGTTGGACGGGTCCTCGATCCAGCGCAGGCCATGTTCGAGGGCGTAGGCTTCGAGTTCGGCGCGGGAGACATCCAGCAGCGGCCGCAGCAACATGCCGGCGCCCAGCGGCCGGGCCGTCGGCATGCCGGCCAGCCCGCGCACACCGGCGCCACGCAATAGGCGGAACAGCAGGGTCTCGGCCTGGTCGTCGCGGTGCTGGGCGGCCAGCAGGCAATCGCCCGTTTTCAGGTGTTTCGCAAAAGCCTCGTAGCGTGCGCGGCGCGCGGCCTGCTCCAGGCTGGCGCCCGCCGCTACCGTCACCCGCTCGATCGTCAGCGGCACGCCCAGCTCACAGCAGAACGTCTCGCAGTGCGCCGGCCAGGCATCGGCCGCAGCCTGCAGGCCATGGTGGACGTGGATGGCGGACAGCGGTGGCAGGGACTCGATCCTGGCCAGCCCGGCCAGCAGGTGCAGCAGCACCGTGGAATCCAGCCCGCCGGAGAAGCCCACCCGCCATGCAGGGACCTGGCGCCAGGGGGCCAGGGCGGTGAGCAGGCGGGATGCTAGGGGCATGGGGGCGGCTACAGGCTACAGGCTACAGGCTACAGGCTACAGGCTACAGGCTACAGGCTACAGGCTACAGGCTACAGGCTACAGGCTACAGGCTACAGGCTACAGGCTACAGGCGAAGAGCGTATGGCATAACCGGCGACTCCGCAGGCTCTTCGTAGGAGCGAGCTTGCTCGCGAATGGAGTTTTCCGGTAGCTGCGGTGTGGGGGATTGACGCTGTTCCCTCTCCCCAACCCTCTCCCTGAAGGGAGAGGGGGCTGTTCGGAGCGGTTTGGGAGTGAGGCGTCTCCTGCCAGGTTCGCAAGCAAACTCGCTCCTACAGGGCTGGGCAGGCTCTTCGCTCTTGCCTGCAGCCTGCCGCCTGTAGCCTGCCGCCGCCCTCAGGCAATCCCGTAGCTCATCAGCCGCTCGTAGCGGCGCGCCAGCAGTTCGTCGACGCTCAGGCCCTTGAGGGCGCCCAGTTGCGCCTTGATGGCGTTGCGGATGTTCTGCGCAGCGGCGGCCGGGTCGCGGTGGGCGCTGCCCAGGGGCTCGGGGATCACGGTGTCGACGATGCCCAGGTCCTTCAGGCGGGCCGCGGTGATGCCCATGGCCTCGGCGGCTTCCGGGGCCTTTTCGGCGGTGCGCCAGAGGATCGAGGCGCAGCCTTCCGGGGAGATCACCGCGTAGGTGGAGTACTGCAGCATGTTCAGGTTGTCGCAGACGCCGATGGCCAGGGCGCCGCCGGAGCCGCCCTCGCCGATGACGGTGGCGATGATCGGCGTCTTCAGGCGCGCCATCACGCGCAGGTTCCAGGCGATGGCCTCGCTCTGGCCGCGCTCTTCGGCGTCGATGCCCGGGTAGGCCCCGGGGGTGTCGATGAAGGTCAGGATCGGCATCTTGAAGCGTTCGGCCATTTCCATCAGGCGGCAGGCCTTGCGGTAGCCTTCGGGGCGCGGCATGCCGAAGTTGCGGCGCACCTTCTCGCGCACTTCGCGGCCCTTCTGGTGGCCGATGATCATCACCGGCTGGTCGTCCAGGCGGGCGACGCCACCGACGATGGCGGCGTCGTCGGCGAAGTGGCGGTCGCCGTGCAGCTCTTCGAACTCGCTGAAGATGTGCTCGATGTAGTCCAGGGTGTAGGGCCGGCGCGGGTGGCGCGCGAGCTGGGCGATCTGCCAGCTGCTCAGGTTGCCGAAGATGTTCTCGGTCAGCGCGCGACTCTTGTCTTCCAGGCGGGCGATTTCATCGCTGATGTTGATGGAGTTGTCGTTGCCGACCAGACGCAGCTCTTCGATCTTGGCTTGCATGTCGGCGATCGGCTGTTCGAAATCGAGGAAGTTCGGGTTCATGGGCTATCCGTCGTGCTGAATGGCGGCAGGGCCTGGTCCGTATGGCGCCCTACCTTACGGTATCGGGCGCCCAGGGTCGAGACTGGCGGGCGGCGGCACGGGGCCACCGGCTCACGCTAGCGGTAGTTGAGGAAGACGTTGTCGCGCCCGAACTGGTCACGCAGGGCTTGAATCAGCGCATCGGCCGGGTCGATGCGCCAGTCGTCACCGAACTGCAGCAGGGCACGGGCGTCGCTGGAACTGTAGTCGACGGTCACCGGGCAGTTGCCGCGGTGGCGGGTGCAGAGGTCGGCCAGCCAGCGCAGGCGGTCGCCCTTGAGCGCGTCCGCCGCGACCTTCAGCCGCAGGCTCTCGGCCAGCGCGGTGCGCGCCTCCTCCAGGCCCATGACGCGCTTGGCGCGCAGGCGCAGGCCGCCGGAGAAGTCGTCCTGGCTGACCTCGCCCTCGATCACCACCATGGCGTCGGTCTGCAGCAGGCCCTGGTTGGCGGCGAAGGCCTCGGCGAACAGCGAGGCCTCGATGCGCCCGGAACGGTCGTCGAGGGTGACGAAGCCCATCTTGTCGCCGCGCTTGTTCTTCATCACCCGCAGGTTGACGATCAGCCCGGCCACGGTCTGGGTGTCGCGCGCCGGCTTCAGCTCGACGATGCGCTGGCGGGCGAAGCGGCGCACCTCGCCCTCGTACTCGTCGATCGGGTGGCCGGTGAGGTACAGGCCGAGGGTGTCCTTCTCGCCTTTCAGGCGTTCCTTGAGGGTGAGTTCCTTGGCCTTGCGGTGGTTGGCGTAGACGTCCGCCTCGGGCTCGGCGAACAGCCCGCCGAACAGGTCCATGTGGCCGCTGTCGTGGCTGCGCGCGGTCTGCTCGGCGGCCTGGATGGCTTCCTCCATCGACGCCAGCAGCACCGCGCGGTTGCGGTCGATGTCGGCCAGGTAGGCCTTGGGCTCGTCATGGAAGTACGGGCCCAGGCGGTCCAGGGCGCCGGCGCGGATCAGCGCATCGAGGGTACGCTTGTTGATGCGCTTGAGGTCGATGCGGTCGCAGAAGTCGAACAGGTCCTTGAACGGCCCACCCTCGTTGCGGCATTCGGTGATGGCTTCCACCGGGCCTTCGCCGACGCCCTTGATCGCGCCCAGGCCGTAGACGATCTGGTTGTCGTCGTCGACGGTGAAGCGGAACTCGGAGTTGTTCACGTCCGGGGCGACGATGCGCAGCTTCATGTGCCGGCATTCTTCGATCAGCGTCACCACCTTGTCGGTGTTCTGCATATCCGCGGTGAGTACCGCGGCCATGAAGGGCGCCGCCCAGTGGGTCTTCAGCCAGGCGGTCTGGTAGGAAACCAGGCCGTAGGCGGCCGAGTGCGACTTGTTGAAGCCGTAGCCGGCGAACTTTTCCACCAGGTCGAAGATGTTGCCCGCGAGGTTGCCGTCGATGCCGTTGTTGGCGCAGCCCTCGATGAAGCCGCCGCGCTGCTTTGCCATCTCCTCGGGCTTCTTCTTGCCCATGGCGCGGCGCAGCATGTCGGCGCCGCCGAGGGTGTAGCCGGCCATCACCTGGGCGATCTGCATCACCTGCTCCTGGTACAGGATGATGCCGTAGGTGGGCTTGAGTACCGGTTCGAGGCCGGCGTACTGGTAGTCCGGGTGCGGGTAGGAGATTTCCTCGCGACCGTGCTTACGGTTGATGAAGTCGTCCACCATGCCCGACTGCAGCGGGCCGGGACGGAACAGCGCCACCAGTGCGATCAGGTCTTCCAGGCAGTCCGGCTTGAGCTTCTTGATCAGCTCCTTCATGCCGCGCGATTCCAGCTGGAACACCGCGGTGGTCTCGGCCTTCTGCAGCAGGTCGTAGGTCTTCTTGTCGTCCAGCGCGATGCGGTCGATATCGACCAGCTCCGCCTCGGCGACGCCGGCCTTGCGCTGGATGCGATGGATGATCTCCATCGCCCACTTGATGATGGTCAGGGTGCGCAGGCCGAGGAAGTCGAACTTCACCAGGCCGGCGGCTTCCACGTCGTCCTTGTCGAACTGGGTCACCAGGCCGCCGCCTTCCTCGTCGCAGGCGATCGGCGAGAAGTCGGTGAGCTTGGTCGGCGCGATCACCACGCCGCCGGCGTGCTTGCCGGTACCACGGGTGACGCCTTCCAGCTTCAGGGCCATGTCCCAGATTTCCTGGGCTTCCTCGTCGGACTTGAGGAAGTCGCGGAGCATCTCTTCCTGCTCGAAGGCCTTGTCCAGGGTCATGCCGACTTCGAAGGGGATCATCTTCGACAGCTTGTCGGCCAGGCCGTAGGACTTGCCCTGCACCCGCGCCACGTCGCGCACCACCGCCTTCGCGGCCATGGAGCCGAAGGTGATGATCTGGCTCACCGCGTTGCGCCCGTAGGCGTCGGCCACGTAGTCGATCACCCGGTCGCGGCCTTCCATGCAGAAGTCCACGTCGAAGTCGGGCATGGAGATACGTTCGGGGTTGAGGAAGCGTTCGAACAGCAGGTCGTAGGCCAGCGGGTCGAGGTCGGTGATCTTCAGCACGTAGGCCACCAGGGAACCTGCGCCCGAACCCCGGCCGGGGCCCACCGGCACGCCGTTGTTCTTGGCCCACTTGATGAAGTCCATCACGATCAGGAAGTAGCCGGGGAAGCCCATCTGGATGATGGTGCCCAGCTCGAACTCCAGGCGGTCGACGTAGACCTGCCGCTTCTCTTCGTAGTTCGGCGTGTCCTTGGGCAGCAGCACCTCCAGGCGCTCCTCCAGCCCTTCGTAGGAGACATGGCGCAGGTAGTCGTTGATGTCCATGCCTTCGATGGGAATCGGGAAGTTGGGCAGGAAGTACTTGCCCAGCTGCACCTCGATGTTGCAGCGCCTGGCGATCTCGACGGTGTTCTCCAGGGCCTCGGGCAGGTCGCTGAACAGCTCGGCCATTTCCGCCGGGGTCTTCAGGTACTGCTGGTCGGAGTAGTTGCGCGAACGGCGCGGGTCGTCCAGGGCGCGGCCTTCACCGATGCACACGCGGGTCTCGTGGGCCTCGAAGTCGTCCTGCTTGATGAAGCGCACGTCGTTGGTGGCCACCAGCGGCGCGCCGCTGCGCTCGGCCAGGGCCACGGCGGCGTGCAGGTGCTCCTCGTCGTTGACCCGCGCGGTGCGCTGCACTTCCAGGTAGAAGCGGTCCGGGAAGACTTCCATCCATTCGGCCAGCAGCGAGTCGGCCTGGGCGTCGTCGCCGCTGAGCAGGGCCTGGCCGATCTCCCCTTCCTTGGCCGCGGACAGTGCGATCAGGCCCTCGGCGGCCTGCTTCAGCCAGTCGCGCTCGATGATGATCTCGCCGTTGCGCTGGCCGTCCTGCCAGCCGCGGGAGATGAGTTCGGTGAGGTTGCGGTAGCCCTTGGCGTTCATCGCCAGCAGCGACAGGCGGCTGAGCGGACCGTCCTCGTCACGGCTGGCCAGCCAGATGTCGGCGCCGCAGATCGGCTTGATGCCGGCGCCCATGGCGGTCTTGTAGAACTTCACCAGCGAGCACATGTTGCTCTGGTCGGTGATCGCCACTGCCGGCATGCCGGCGCCGGCCACCGCCTTGCACAACGGTTTGACCCTGACCAGGCCGTCGACCAGGGAGTACTCGGAGTGCAGACGCAGGTGGACGAAAGAGGCGGTCATGACGGTCCTATGCAACACGGAAACGATAAGCGGCCGATTGTACCGGCCCGCTCCGCAAAGCTACAGGCTTCAGATCGCCACTGCCGCCGTGTGGCGCTCAGAAGATGCCGGTCGGGCTTTCCAGCAGCACGCGCACCGGGGCGAAGGAGCGCCGGTGGATGGGCGTCGGGCCCAGGCGCTTGAGCGCCTCCAGGTGCACCGGGGTCGGGTAGCCCTTGTGCCCGCCGATGCCGTAGCCGGGATAGAGGGCTTCCATTTCCTGCATCTCGCGGTCGCGGGAGACCTTGGCCAGGATGGAGGCGGCGGCGATGGCCGGCACCTTGGCATCGCCCTGCACCACCGGGGCCGCCGGCACCCTGAGTTTCGGGCAGCGGTTGCCGTCGATCAGCGCCAGTTTCGGGATGACGCTCAGGCCTTCCACCGCGCGCTGCATGGCGAGCATGGTGGCGTGGAGGATGTTCAACTGGTCGATTTCCTCGACCTCCGCGCGGGCGATGCACCAGGCCAGGGCCTTCTCGCGGATTTCGTCGAACAGCGCCTCGCGGCGCGCCTCGCTGAGCTTCTTCGAGTCGTTCAGGCCGATGATCGGCCGCGCCGGGTCGAGGATCACCGCGGCGGTGACCACCGGGCCGCAGAGCGGGCCGCGGCCCACCTCGTCGACACCGGCCACCAGTTCCTCGACCAGGTCAAAATCCAGGCCCATCTGCATCAGCGTTTCTCCACCAGGGCGAGCACCGCTTCGGCGGCCTGCGCGGACGCATCCTGGCGCAGGGCGCGGTGGATGGCGTCGAAGGATTCGGTCTGCGCGCTGCCGTCGTCCAGCAGCGGCAGCAGGTGTTGCGCCAGGGCCTCGGGGGTCGCCGCGTCCTGGATCAGCTCGGGGGCCAGCAGGCGCCCGGCGAGCAGGTTGGGCAGCGAGACGTAGGGACTCTTCACCAGGCGCTTGAGGATCTTGTAGGTCAGCGGCGCGACCTTGTAGGCCACCACCATCGGCCGCTTGTACAGCAGCGCCTCGAGGGTGGCGGTGCCGGAGGCGATCAGTACCGCGTCGCAGGCGGCCAGGGCCTCGTGGGACTGGCCGTCGAGCAGTTGCAGCGGCAACTGGCGGCCTTGCAGCATCTGCTCCAGTTGCACGCGCCGCTCGGGGCTGGCACAGGGCAGCACGAAGCGCAGGCCCGGCCGCTGTTGCAGCAGGCGTTCGGCGGTGTCGAGGAAGAGCGCACCGAGCTTGCCCACCTCGCCACCGCGGCTACCCGGCAGCAGCGCCACCACCTGGGCGTCGGCCGGCAGCCCGAGCTGCTCGCGCGCGGCGGCGCGGTCGGCTTCCAGGGGGATGGTGTTGGCCAGCGGATGGCCGACGAAGCGCACCGGTACGCCGTGCTCTTCGTAGAACCTCGCCTCGAAGGGGAACAGCGCCAACATCAGGTCGCAGGCCTGCTTGATCTTCAGCACGCGCTTCTGCCGCCAGGCCCAGACCGAGGGGCTGACGTAGTGCACGGTGCGGATGCCGGCGCGGCGCAGTTGCAGTTCCAGGCCGAGGTTGAAGTCCGGCGCGTCGATGCCGATGAAAACGTCGGGGCGCGCGAGTATCAGGGTACGGATCAGGTCCTTGCGGCGCTTCAGCAACTCGCGCAGGCGGCCGAGAACCTCGACCAGGCCCATGACCGCCAGGCGCTCCATGGGGAATTCCGAGACCAGGCCCTGGGCCTGCATGCGCGCACCGCCCACGCCGATGAACTCGACCTCGGGATGACGCTCGCGCAGGGCCTGCATCAGGCCGGCGCCGAGGATGTCCCCCGAGGCCTCGCCCGCCACCAGGGCGACGCGCAGCTTGCCGGTGCCCGCAGCCATGGTCAGCGGGTGATGCCGCGGGTAGCGCTCTGGATGGAAGCGCAGAACACCGCGACTTCCGGGAACTGCGCGGCGGATTCGGCCAGCTCGGCGAGCGCCTCCTCCACGGTCAGGCCCTGGCGGTACACCACCTTGTAGGCCCGGCGCAGGGCATGGATGGCCTCGGCGCTGAAGCCGCGGCGGCGCATGCCCTCGAAGTTCATGCTGCGCGCCTCGGCGGGGTTGCCGAAGACGGTCACGTAGGCCGGCACGTCCTTGCCGATGGCGGTGCCCATGCCGGAGAAGCTGTGGGCGCCGATGCGGCAGAACTGGTGCACCAGGGTGTAGCCGGAGAGGATCGCCCAGTCGTCCACGTGCACGTGCCCGGCCAGCGCGGTGTTGTTGACCAGGATGCAGTGGTTGCCGATCACGCTGTCATGGCCGACGTGGACGTAGGCCATGAACAGGTTGTGGTCGCCGATGGTGGTTTCCGAGCGGTCCTGGACGGTGCCGCGATGGATGGTCACACCCTCGCGGATCACGTTGTGGTCGCCGATCACCAGGCGCGTCGCCTCACCCTTGTACTTCAGGTCGGGAGTGTCCTCGCCGACGCTGGAGAACTGGAAAATCCGGTTGTGTCTGCCGATCTTCGTGGGGCCCTTGAGCACCACGTGCGGACCGATCACCGTACCTTCGCCGATTTCCACATCCGGCCCGACGATGGACCAGGGGCCCACCTCTACGTCGTCGGCCAGCCTTGCCCGCGGATCGATGATGGCGCGAGGATCGATCAAACTCATAGTTTGCGTTCCGCACAGATGATTTCGGCCGAGCACACCGGCTTGTCATCGACGGTGGCGTGGCAGTCGAACTTCCAGATGCCGCGCTTCACGCTGATGAACTGGGCATGCAGGTTCAGTTGGTCGCCCGGCAGCACCGGCTGGCGGAAGCGCAGCTTGTCGGAGCCGACGAAGTAGTACAGGGTGCCGTCGGCCGGCTTCACGTCGAGCATCTTGAAGCCGAGGATGCCGGCCGCCTGGGCCATGGCCTCGATGATCAGCACGCCGGGCATGATCGGGTGCTGCGGGAAGTGGCCGTTGAAGAAGGGCTCATTGATGCTGACATTCTTGTAGGCGCGAATGCGCTTGCCCTCGATGTCCAGCTCCACCACCCGGTCCACCAGCAGGAAAGGGTAGCGATGAGGCAGGTATTCGCGAATCTCGTTGATGTCCATCATGTTCAGGGGAGCCTGTTCAGAAAAGGGAAACGCCAAAAAATGCGTGACTCACGCATCAGATGGAGTGTCTCCGCTCGGGGTCACGGCGGCCAGGCGCTTTTCCAGCTGTTGCAGACGACGGGCCATGTCGTCGAGCTGGCGAATACGGGCGGCGCTCTTCTTCCATTCAGCGGCGGGCTGCATGGCCGTGCCGGATGAGTAGGCGCCCGGCTCGGTGATCGAGCGGGTGACCATGGTCATGCCGGTGACGAAGACGTTGTCGCAGATCTCGATGTGCCCGACCAGGCCGACGCCGCCGGCGAGCATGCAATGCCTGCCGATCTTGGCGCTGCCGGAAATCCCGCAGCAGCCGGCCATGGCGGTGTGATCGCCGATCTGCACGTTGTGCGCGATCATGATCTGGTTGTCCAGCTTGACGCCGTTGCCAACCAGGGTATCGGACAGCGCACCACGGTCGATGGTGGTGTTGGCGCCGATCTCGACGTCGTCGCCGACGGTCACCCCGCCGATCTGCGCGATCTTCTGCCAGACGCCCTGCTGCTTGGCGAAGCCGAAGCCTTCGCCGCCGAGCACGGCGCCGGACTGGATGACCGCGCGCTTGCCGATGCGCACGTCGTGGTAGAGGGTCACGCGCGGGGCCAGCCAGCCGCCGTCGCCGATCACGCTGCGCGCGCCGACGAAGCAGTGGGCGCCGAGAGTGACGCCGGCGCCGATCTGCGCGCCGGCCTCGATCACCACGTAGGGGCCGATGCTGGCCGTGGGATCGACGCTGGCGCTGGCATCGACCACCGCGGTGGGGTGGATGCCGGCGGGCGCCCTGGGCTTGGGATCGAACTGGTGCGACAGCCCGGCGTAGGCCAGGTAGGGGTCGGGCACCACCAGTGCGTTGCCGGCGAAGCCTTCGGCATCGGCGGCGGTGAGCAGCACCGCTCCGGCCCGGCTGTCGACCAGGAACTTGCGGTACTGTGGGTTGGCCAGGAAGCTCAGTTGCTCGGGGCCTGCGTCCTGCAGGGTGGCCAGGCCGTGGATGACCACGGCCGGGTCGCCGCGCAGCTCCGCCTGGAGCTGAGCTGCCAGTTCGGCGAGGGTATGGGACCGCGGGCTCATCATCAGCGCAGCTGGTTCATCCGCTCGATGACCTGGCGGGTGATGTCGTACTGGGGCTTGACGTCTACCACCGCGCCGCGCTCGACCACCAGGTCGTAGCCGCCCTTCTTGATGGTTTCCTCGACGGCCTGGTCCAGCTTCGGCTTGAGCTTCTTGAGCATCTCGCGGTCGGCGGAGGCCTTGGCTTCGTTCAGCTCCTTGGACTGGAACTGGAAGTCACGGGCCTTCTGCTTGAAGTCGTTCTCGGCCTTGTCGCGCTCGGACTGGGACAGCTTGCTGCCGCCGTTGACCAGCTTGTCCTGCAGGGCCTTGGCGTCGCTTTCCAGGGCGCGCAGCTTGGTCAGCTGCGGGCCGAACTTCTTCTCGGCGTCGACGGCATACTGCTTGGCCGCATCGGACTCGAGGAGTGCCATCTGGTAGTTGAGTACCGCGATCTTCATGTCGGCGAACGCGGGGCTCGCCATCAGGGCGGCGGTGATCAGGACGAACTGGGTCAACTTACGCACATTGCACTCCTGCACAAAGCTAGGTTGTCTATACAACAATACGGCGAATTAGAAGGTCTGCCCCAGGGAGAACTGGAAGATCTGGGTTTCCGCGTTGTCCGGCTTCTTGATCGGGGTACCGAGGCTGAAGCTCAGCGGGCCCAGCGCGGTGATCCAGGTCAGGCCCACGCCCACGGACATGGCCATGTCGTTGAGCTTGATGCCGTCGCAGCCCTGGGTGCTGGACAGCGGGCAGTCGGAGTCGAACACGTTGCCCACGTCCCAGAACAGTACGGTACGCAGCTGGCTCTGGTCCTTGACGAAGGGCAGCGGGAACAGCAGTTCGGCGCCGCCGGTGATCATCACGTTACCACCGAAGGCCTGCGGGTCCTGGTCCGGGTCGGTGTAGCGGCCACGGGCGTCAGGTCCACCCGCTGCGATGCTGGTCGCGGGGTCGGCGACACTCGGCGTACTGCGCGGGCCGAGGGAGCTGTCCTTGAAGCCGCGCACCGAGTTGAAGCCGCCGGCGTAGTAGTTCTCGTAGAACGGCAGGCGGTCGGTGGAGCCGTAGCCGTCGCCGTAGCCCAGCTCGGTGTGGAAGCGCATGGTGTAGGTGTCGGACAGCGGCGCGAAGATCTGGCCGCGGTAGTCCAGCTTGTAGAACGACAGGTCGCTGCCGGGGATGGTCGACTCCAGCACCAGGCTCTGGGAATGGCCGCGGGTCGCCAGCACGCCCTTGTTCAGGGTGGATTCGGACCAGCCGATGGAGGCCTTGAAGTTGGTGAAGTTGTCGCCTTCCTTCTCGAGGAAGTCGAAGATCTCGTCGACGGTGTAGGCGCCGGTGTCGATGGTGTCGCGCTGCACGGTCAGGCCGTAGGTCAGGCGCGAGGTCTCGCTGATCGGGTAGCCGATGCTGACGCCGGCGCCGAGGCTGTTCACCGAGTAGTCGGAGACGTCGACGTCGAGCTTGTCGTAGTCGGTCTTGCGGTAGAAGGCGTTGTAGCCCAGGCTCACGCCGTCGACGGTCCAGTAGGGGTCGACGAAGCCGAAGTTGTAGCGGGTCTGGTAGTCGGACTTGGTCAGGCCGATGCTGACCTTGTTGCCGGTACCCAGGAAGTTGTTCTGGCTGATCGAGCCGCCGAGGATCAGGCCCGCGTCCTGGGCGAAGCCGATGCTGGCGGTGATGGAGCCGGAGGGCTGCTCTTCCACGCTGTAGTTGACGTCCACCTGGTCGTCGGTGCCGGGTACCGCCGGGGTCTCGACGTTGACCGTCTTGAAGTAGCCCAGGCGCTCCAGGCGCTGCTTGGACTGGTCGATCAGGTAGGTGGAGGCCCAGCCGCCTTCCATCTGGCGCATCTCGCGGCGCAGCACCTGGTCTTCGGTCTTGGTGTTGCCGCGGTAGTTGATGCGGTTGACGTAGGCGCGCTTGCCCGGGTCGACCACGTAGGTGATGGACACGGTCTTGTCGTCGTCGTGCGCTTCCGGCACGCCGTTGACGTTGGCGAAGGTGTAGCCCTCGTTGCCCAGGCGGCGGGTGATCAGGTCGGAGGTGGAGGTCATCACCTTGCGCGAGAACACCTGGCCCGGCTCGACCAGCATCAGCTTCTTGATCTCTTCTTCCGGCACCTTGAGGTCGCCGGTCAGTTTCACCTCGCGGACCTTGTACTTCTCACCCTCGTTGATGTTGACGGTGATGTAGACGTGTTTCTTGTCCGGGGTGATGGACACCTGGGTGGAGGCGATGTCCATGTGGATGTAGCCGCGGTCCAGGTAGTAGGAGCGCAGGCGCTCCAGGTCGCCGGAGAGCTTCTCGCGGGAGTACTTGTCGTCGTTCTTGAAGAAGGACAGCCAGTTGGTGGTCTTCAGCTCGAACAG
>NZ_JAZAQP010000015.1:0-136904 GCF_036231725.1 Pseudomonas sp. JH-2
GCGAGGGGCGCCCTTCGCAGGAGCGAGCTTGCTCGCGAACGATTCCGCGCCGGAGCCCGGTTCGCTCGCTCTTGCCTCCCGCCTACAGCCTGCAGCCTGCAGCCTGCAGCCGCCTCAGTGCGGCATATTGCGGCCGTAGAAGATCTCCAGCATCTCGTGGCGGACGCGCTCTTCCACCTGCTTGCGCTGCTCCGCCGAGAGGTTGCTGGTAGCGTCGCCGAACAGGTAGTTGTCCAGGTCGAACTGCTTGAGCAGCATCTTGGTGTGGAACAGGTTCTCCTGGTACACGTTCACGTCGGTCATCTGGTAGGCCTCGTACGTGTCGTCGGAGAGGTAGTTCTGGATCGAGTTGATCTCGTGGTCGATGAAGTGCTTCTTGCCCTCCACGTCGCGGGTGAAGCCGCGCACGCGGTAGTCCACGGTGACGATGTCCGAGTCGAACTGGTGGATCAGGTAGTTGAGCGCCTTCAGCGGCGAGATCACCCCGCAGGTGGAAACGTCGATGTCCACCCGGAAGGTCGCGATGCCTTCCACCGGATGGATCTCCGGGTAGGTGTGCACGGTGATGTGGCTCTTGTCCAGGTGCGCCAGTATGGTTTCCGGTAGCGGCCCGGGGGACTCCTCGATCTGGCTGTCGGTCGGGGTGACCGGCTGCTCGGAGATCAGGATGGTAACGCTGGCGCCTTGGGGGTCGTAGTCCTGACGGGCGATGTTCAGGATGTTGGCGCCGATGATGTCGACGACATCCGTGAGGATCTGCGTCAGACGCTCGGCATCGTACTCTTCGTCGATGTACTGCACGTAGGCCTGCTGGTCTTCCGGCGTCTCGGCGTAGCAGATGTCGTAGATGTTGAAGCTCAAGGTCTTCGTCAGGTTGTTGAACCCGTGGAGCTTGAGTTTGCTTTTCACCGTGGGGAACTCTCTTCAATGCGGCTCTGCCGCGTGGTTGAGCATGCCCGTCAGATGCATACGGCGCACCTGCGTAGGACGGTTTACACCTCTTCGCGTTGGCGATTGTGGTTGCTTGGTTTGGGGCCTGGCCCCGAAAAAAGGTGGCGCATTATGCAGAGGTCGGGCGACCTCTGCCAGCCTTTACGCCACCGCCATGACGATCACGTGACGAGGGGAATCAGCCGAGCTCGACGATCTCGTAGTCGTGGGTGATCGCCACGCCCGCGCGGCCGAGCATGATCGAGGCCGAGCAGTACTTCTCCGCCGACAGCTCGACGGCGCGCTTGACCTGGGCTTCCTTCAGGCCACGGCCCTTGACCACGAAATGCACATGGATCTTCGTGAACACCTTCGGGTCCTCGTCGGCGCGCTCGGCCTCGAGGAAGGCCTCGCAGCTCTCCACCGGCTGGCGGCCCTTCCTGAGGATGCTTACCACGTCGAAGTTGGTGCAGCCGCCCAGGCCGAGCAGCAGCATTTCCATCGGGCGCACGCCCAGGTTGCGGCCACCGGCATCGGGCGGACCGTCCATCACCACCACATGACCGCTGCCGGATTCACCGAGGAACATGGCCTCGCCGGCCCACTGGATTCTCGCTTTCATGCAAAGGCTTCCGCCGGAAAAAAAGGGGGCGCCAGCTTACCACAAGGCCTGGAATGCTCAGGCGATGTTGACCAGGTCTCAATTCGAGCCCTGATACCCTAACGTTCTATTATGCTGGCGTCATTTTACTGGCACACTCCTGAGGTTAAATTGACGGCCCGACCAGCTTTCGATTGTCGGCGCCAGGGCGTCTGTTTAAGCTCTTGCCATTAAAAAGACCGCCGGCCATTGTAGCGGCGGCACCGATGCTCGGGGGAGAGCATCGTAAAGTCACGGTAATCCAGCCAAGGACGACACATAACAACTCGACAAAGCGCCTGTCGTGCACAGGGCCATTCTTATAATTTCGGGACTCGGGCATGGTAGCTATTACCCTTACACCCAAACACAAAAACCTCGACAAGTTGCTCGCACACTGTCACCGCCGCCGCTACACCCCCAAGAGCACCATCATCTACGCCGGGGATCGTTGCGAAAGCCTGTTCTTCATCATCAAGGGCTCGGTCACCGTCCTGATCGAGGACGACGACGGCCGGGAAATGATCATCGGCTACCTCAACAGCGGGGACTTCTTCGGCGAGATGGGGCTGTTCGAGAAGGACGGCAGCGCCGCCCAGGAACGCAGCGCCTGGGTTCGCGCCAAGGGCGAGTGCGAGGTGGCGGAAATCAGCTACACCAAGTTCCGCGAACTCTGCCTGCAGGACCCGGAGATTCTCCTCACCCTCGGCAGCCAGATGGCCGAGCGCCTGCGCAAGACCACGCGCAAGGTCGGCGACCTGGCCTTCCTCGACGTCACCGGGCGCGTCGCCCGCACCCTGCTGGACCTGTGCCAGCAGCCGGACGCCATGACCCACCCCGACGGCATGCAGATCAAGATCACCCGCCAGGAGATCGGCCGTATCGTCGGCTGCTCGCGGGAGATGGTCGGCCGCGTGCTGAAGAGCCTGGAGGAACAGGGCCTGGTGCACGTGAAGGGCAAGACCATGGTGGTGTTCGGCACCCGCTGAACACCAGGTGCGAAAAGGCCGGCGAATCAGGCTGTGTGAAAAACCGAGCGGCTCTTCGAAGAGCGCGTTCCTACGTGAAATCTGAAGAGGCTTGGCTATTCAGCCAATCCAGAATCCACGTAGAAACGCGAAATCCAGGTTGTTTTTTAACCAGCGGGACCGATCCTGAGGTTTTCACACAGCCTGGAATGCCGGCCTTTTTCATTGCGCGGCGCGCGGGCTCAGTCCGGGTCGGCGCCCAGCACCACGCTGCGGCGCTCGGGGAAGAACAGGCGCTTGAGCTCGACGCCCGGGTCGTCGGCACGCATGAAGGCCTCGCCGACCAGGAAGGCGTAGACCTCATTGACCTCCATCAGCTCGATGTCGGCGCGGTTGAGGATGCCGCTCTCGGTCACCACCAGGCGATCGCGGGGGATCTCCGGCAGCAGATCGAGGGTGGTGTCCAGGCTGACCTCGAAGGTGTGCAGGTTGCGGTTGTTGATGCCGATCAGCGGGGTGTCCAGGGTCTTCAGCGCGCGCTCCAGCTCATCGCCGTCGTGCACCTCGACCAGTACGTCGAGCTGCTGCTCCCTGGCCACCGCGGCCAGTTCGGCCATGCGCGCGTCGTCCAGCGCGGAGACGATCAGCAGGATGCAGTCGGCGCCGATGGCGCGGGCCTCGACCACCTGGTAGGGGTCGATCATGAAGTCCTTGCGGATCACCGGCAGCGCGCAGGCGGCGCGGGCCTCCTGCAGGTAGGCGTCGCTGCCCATGAAGTAGTCGATATCGGTCAGCACCGAGAGGCAGGTGGCACCGCCCTCCTGGTAGCTGCGGGCGATGTCCGCGGGCGAGAAGTTCTCGCGCAGCACGCCCTTGCTCGGCGAGGCCTTCTTCACCTCGGCAATCACCGCCGGCTGCTTGCGCTGGGCCTGCGCCAGCAGCGCCGCGGCAAAACCGCGCGGGGCGTCGGCGGCGCGGGCGCGCTGCTCCAGCTCGGCGAAGGAGACATGCGCGCGGCGCTCGGCGACTTCCTCGGCCTTGCGGGCCAGAATCTTCTGCAGAACCGTGGGCACAGTCACTGTGCATTCTCCTCTCGGTAAACGGCGGTAAAGGCGGCCAGTTCGTCCATTTTCTCCCGGGCCAGGCCGGTGTGCAGGGCATCGTGGGCCAGGTGCATGCCCTCGTGCAGCGAACTGGCGAGGTCGGCGGCGTAGAGCGCGGCGCCGGCGTTGAGCACGATCAGCTCCGCGGCCTTCTGCCCGGCCTCGGTCCTGCGCCGGCCGAGGGCGTCGCGGATCAGCTCCAGGGACTGCTGCGGGCTGTCGACGGTGAGGCCGATCAGCGTCTGGCTGCGGATGCCGAAGTCTTCCGGCTTCACTTCGTACTCGCGCACCTCGCCGTCCTTGAGTTCGGCGACGTGGGTGGCGGCGGCCAGGCTGAACTCGTCCAGGCCGTCGCGCGAATGCACCACCAGCACGTGCTCGCTGCCCAGGCGCTTGAGCACCTCGGCCAGCGGCCGGCACAGGGCCTGGTTGAACACGCCGACCACCTGGTGGCGCACGCCCGCCGGGTTGGTCAGCGGGCCGAGCATGTTGAACAGGGTGCGCAGGCCCAGCTCACGCCGCGGGCCCGCGGCGTAGCGCATGGCCTTGTGGTGGACCTGGGCGAACATGAAACCCACGCCGACGCTCTCGATGCAGCGGGCCACCTGCTCGGACTTCAGGTCCAGGTAGATGCCGGCGGCCTCCAGCAGGTCGGCGCTGCCGCTCTTGCCGGACACGGCGCGGTTGCCGTGCTTGGCCACCTTGCCCCCGGCGGCGGCGACCACGAAGGCCGAGGCCGAGGACACGTTGAAGATGTTGGCGCCGTCGCCGCCGGTGCCGACCACGTCGACCACGCGGTCCAGGCTCTGCAGCTTCACGCCGTCGGCCAGCTCGCGCATCACCGAGACCGCGCCGACGATCTCGTCGATGGTCTCGCTCTTCATGCGCATGCCCATGAGGAAGGCGCCGATCTGCGCGTCGGTGCACTGGCCGGTCATGATCTCGCGCATGACCGCCTGCATTTCCTCGGTGGAGAGGTCGAGCTGGTTGACCACGCGGTCGAGGGCTTCCCTGATGTTCATGCGCGCACCCCGCCCTGTTGCTTGAGGAAGTTGGCCAGCATCTCGTGGCCCTGCTCGGAAAGTATGGACTCGGGGTGGAACTGCACCCCCTCGACGTTCAGCGTCTTGTGGCGCAGGCCCATGATCTCGTCCACGGAACCGTCGTCATGGGCGGTCCAGGCGGTGATCTCCAGGCACTCGGGGAGCGTCTCGCGCTTGACCACCAGGGAGTGGTAGCGCGTCTGCGTCAGCGGGTTGTTCAGGCCGGCGAACACGCCCTGGTCGTTGTGGAACACCGGGCTGGTCTTGCCGTGCATGACCTGGCGCGCGCGCACCACGTCGCCGCCGAAGGCCTGGCCGATGGACTGGTGCCCCAGGCACACGCCCAGCAGCGGCAGCTTGCCGGAGAAACGCCGGATCACCTCCAGGGACACGCCCGCCTCGTTGGGGGTGCAGGGCCCGGGGGAGAGCACGATGCGCTCGGGGTTCAGCGCGGCGATCTGCTCGACGCTCAGCTCGTCGTTGCGAATGACGTGGATATCGGCCTTCAACTCGGCGAAGTACTGCACCAGGTTGTAGGTGAAGGAGTCGTAGTTGTCGATCATCAGCAGCATTTTTGCTGTAACCTCTTGATTCTTAAAGCTTTCGCTGCAATCCGACTTGCTTTATACCCGCATTTGTACCCGCTATTTTTGAGACTGGGATTGACGGGGCAG
Source organism: Pseudomonas sp. JH-2 (assembly GCF_036231725.1). Taxonomy (NCBI): domain Bacteria; kingdom Pseudomonadati; phylum Pseudomonadota; class Gammaproteobacteria; order Pseudomonadales; family Pseudomonadaceae; genus Pseudomonas; species Pseudomonas sp. JH-2. Next base: position 5,359 of record NZ_JAZAQP010000015.1, read on the forward strand.
GACGGCGAGGAGGGCCCGGCGGAGGCCGGGAAAGAAAATGTCAGGCGCGCCAGCGCCAACGGGCGAAAGCCTTGATCAGGGAGGTGATGATACTGCGGAGGTGGATCACTGTAGCCGTCTCTGTCGCTATGGGCGGAACAGTAGCCCACCACCCATGCACGGTGCAATATCGCCGCATCGTGTGACACCACCTACCGGCACGAGCGCATCGCGGCTACCGGCAGCAGTCCGTAGCCGATCCGCTGGCAGCTCGCTGCCCGGCGTAAGCCCAGCCGCCCTTCACAGACGTGTACCACACGTATTTACCGTTCGCCTTACGGATATAGATCTGAAAAGAAATCAGGAACCACACGTCCCTTGCCATATGAGGCCAAAGGGCGCCTCAGAGTCCGCCTGTTCGATGATCACGTGACCCTCGGAGGTCATGACAAACCGCTTGAATCCGACTTCAATCCCATTGAATGCTGTGTAGCGTACCTCTCCACAAGCACCTCTGACATTACGAAAAACTGCACTCTCAGGCTTGCTGAGCTGAGCCAAGACGAGCGTCTTGAGCTGTGACTCATTGGTCAACTGATCATGTCTTTCGGCTGGCGACTGATAAAGCACAAGGCAGTAAATGAAGAAAGAGATGCCAACAAGCACCAGCAAGACAATTAAAAAATTAACCTTTGGTCCTGGCACGCTCCTCTCATGCTTCATCACTTACAGACCCTTCTCCATTCACGCTCAAACGAGCGCCTTGTCCAAGGTTGCTCTATTATAACTTCGCTCCCACTCTTCGCGATAAACCTTTTAAACCCCGAGTCCAAGCCATAGAAGTCTCGATATTTGACCTCCCCACACTGACCTGAAACCAACCGAAACTGCGCAGTATCCGGATTGCTGAGGTTAGCAAGAACGAAGGCCTTCACTTTCTCAGGATCGTACTCCACCCCTCGTGCGGAAAACGAAAACAAAAAGATGACTATGAAAAAAGCACCATGCTTAACCACCATCCCTCCATAAATATGGCGAGTCAGAACGGGGCTCTGGGCCCTCTGCGAATCAGGTTACAGCCCCAAAGAGGCCATTTCCAGAGAAGTGCGATAGGCCGCTGCCGTAGAGTTGATGCATGCACGATTTGGCGCATTGTTCGCGGCATTCGCAAGCGTTGCGGCGATAGACACACTCTTCCCGAGCAGCCAGGGCAGACTAAACAGCTTACCCAGGGCGGCATCGGCAAGTAGCTCAAAAAGTCCCTTGATAGCCGCAGAACATATGGAAATCTGCTCTACGGCAGTTCGTACTACCTCTGCGACTTCATCGTTGTAATTAATGCTGTTAGCGACGCTAGCACCCCATATTTGGGTGACAATCGCTTTCAGTCCAGCAATCTCGTCATTGGTAAGAGCCATGATGTTTTCCTCGTATGATCAACAGTTGTGCGGCACATGCCGCATGGTGTCGCTCAAAGGCGGGGCATCGAGACTCTTGGCCTTCTCATGATTCAAAACCCGGCAACGTGGGCACTTGACCTGGATGTTCACGGGGTCGCCCACACGGGCGAGAAGCTTTTTGCAATTACCGCAACGGAAATCTCTTAGCATCTGCAGAACCTCATCGACTTTTGCCAGAGCCCGTCCTGCTCGCGCGTGAGCAGTGGGCCTTGGCTGGCTTGCAGGCAAGAACTGAAGATTGGTGACCATGGAAGGTGTTGCGCCACCAACCACGGCCGCCCTCTCTTCCTCCCGCACACAAAGGCCGGTAATGGTCCGGGGTGGCCGTTCCCAGCGGGCCGCGGCTTATCTGCACCGAACTCGGCAATGCGGTGCGCAGCCGCTGCTCGATGGCAGCCAGCAGGCTTTCAAGTGTCAGTTCTTGGTCAGGCATGGCGCCTCCCTTTCCTTGTGTTGATGCATTCAGCGGCGTTCGCGCTCGTCGTCCGGCAACCGGCAGATGCCGAGGCGGCGGGCGGCCCAGCGCTCGTAGAGGCCGACGGCGATCTCGGCACCGGCCGCCGCGGTCAGGCTGCCGACAGCGGCGCTGAGCAGCAGCGAGGCGCCGCAGGCCAGGGCCAGGAACATCACCGCCACGCCGCAGACGATCGAGGCGCCGGAGCGCAGCGCCAGGCGCCGCAGCAGCCCCCAGCCGCCCAGGCCGGCCTTGTCGGCCCGCCACATCTCGCCGCTGACGCCGCCCACGGCGGCCAGCAGGATCGATACCCACAGCGGCATCTCGGGTTCATTGCCCATGGGCTCACCTTGAAGACAAACGCCCGCGCCGGCGGGCGGAACCGGCGGCTATCAGCCAGCCGGGGATTACGGTCGCAGGCCGCGAAAGCGGACGGCGGAAACGAAAAAGCCCGGCGCTAGGGCCGGGCTCGACGAGGTTTTCAGCGGTGCTCCCTGGGGACGCACCTTTGCAAGATTGATGACTTTGTACCCCCCGATTCCCGGCCGGACAAGGCATTTGCGCCCTGGCACCGCAATAGGTGGGCAATGCACCGGCAACGCACCGGCGATGCACTGCGATTCAGCCCAGGGGCTTGCTCAGCAGCACCGTGGTGAAACCGCTGTGCCATTCCTCGTCGGGGTAGAAGTCGATTTCCGCGTAGCTGTGCCTGGCGTAGAAGGCGCGGCTCTGAGTGTTGAAGGTGTCGGTCTCCAGGCGCGCCTGCGCGTGGCCGGCCGCGGCCATCCGCCGTTCGGCGAAGCGCAGCAGGGCGCTGCCGGCGCCGGCGCGTTGGGCACGGGGCGAGACGTGCAGGGCATCGATGAAATCGTCGCGCCAGTCGACCAGGCCGATGACCTCGCCGCCCAGGCAGGCCAGGTGGAAATGCCCGAGGCGCTCCTGGACGTAGGCGCGGGTACTCCCCGCCGCTTCGAAGCGCGCTCGCGCCTCGGCGGTCAGTTGGGGTTTCCAGGTGATTTCGTAGGTTTCGCCGAGGATCCGCAGGATCGCCTCGGCATCGGCCGGGCTCGCGGGGCGCAGGGTGAGGGAGGGGCTGTGCATGGCCGCGAGCATAGCGCAGCGGCGCATGGAAAGCCCGGCGCAGGGCCGGGCCCGTAGGGGTCAGGCCACGCGGCGCAGCAGGCGGGCCTGGATGCTCTGGTGCGCCACGTGCAGGCGCAAGTAGAAGGTGTTGCGGCTGCAGCGGCAGTGGCGGTACTTCTGCTCGGGCGCGCTGTCGCGGTTCAGGTAGTGCTCGCTGACCACCTGCTTCTGCTGCTCGGGCAGGCCGTTGACGACCAGGTCCAGCTCGGCGACGCGGTCGAGCAGCACCCGGCTGCCACGGGTGCCGCGGATCATCTCGCCCTTGTTGGCGATCATCAGCGCCAGCAGGTTACCACCGGCATAGCCGCCACCGGCCACGCCCGGGCTGTGCATTTCCTCGGCCCAGAGCCTGAGCATTTCATCGATCGGCTTGATCACGTCCACCTCCCGCGCCTTCAGCGGCGCCGTTCCAGTTCATCCAGGGCCTGACAGTCCAGGCAGCGGTTGCAGCCGGGCACCGCCAGGCGGCGGGCCTCGGGGATGGGCTCGCCGCAGACCTGGCAGTCGGCGGCGGCGGGCTCCGGCTCGCTGCCGCGCCGTGCCGCCAGCAGTGCGTCTAGGCGTTCCAGGGCCAGGTCGTTGGCGTAGTCGGCGAGGTCAGCCATGGGCGGCCTCCCCGTGGTGTTGCGCTGGTGCGTTCATGCTTTTCTCCGGGCGACGACCCGCCCTGCGCGTGCCGCCCCGCGGCCGCGATGCCAGGTCATTCGCGTGCTGTTTGTCGATATGTGGCGCCCAGGTGGCGCCACTCGTCATGCGGAGGCGGTGCGCTCCTCGCCCGCCTCCGCCGGCAACCTGCCCCGTGACGCACGGGCCGCAGGCAACCCACGGCTTCCCTGCCGTGGAAGACGGAGGCGCCGGCACCCTCGTGTCGGACCGCGTCCGCCGCCGGCTCGGAAACAACCTTCAGAAGGCCGGCGAAGAGAAAACTACAACCAAAGCTATTTATCGTCAACACCAAAGCTATTTACACTTCCCCAGGACGGGCGGTAGAGTGCCGCCATGAACAGCACAGCCCGCCCCTCCACGCTCGCCGAGCGCCTCAAGCAGGCCATGGCCGCGCGCAACCTCAAGCAGGAGAGCCTCGCCGAAGCGGCAGGGGTCTCGCAGAACACCATCCACAAGCTGACCGCCGGCAAGGCGCAGAGCACCCGCAAGCTGATCGAGATCGCCGCGGCCCTGGGCGTCTCGCCGGTCTGGCTGGGGACCGGCGAAGGCTCGCCGCAAGCCGCCACGCCACCGGCCGACGGCAGCCCGCTGCGCCTGGAGCCGCTGCACCCCTGGGACAGCAGCACGCCGCTGGACGAAGACGAGGTGGAACTGCCCTTGTACAAGGAAGTGGAAATGTCCGCGGGCGCCGGGCGCACCGCGGTGCGCCAGATCGAGGGGCGCAAGCTGCGCTTCTCCTACGCCACCCTGCGCGCCGCCGGGGTCGACCCGGACGCGGCCATCTGCGCCCAGCTCACCGGCAACAGCATGGAGCCGCTGATCATGGACGGCTCCACCATCGGCATCGATACGGCGACCACGCACATCACCGACGGCGAGATCTACGCCCTGGAGCACGAGGGCATGCTGCGGGTGAAGTTCCTCTACCGCCTGCCCGGCGGCGGCATCCGCCTGCGCAGCTTCAACCGCGACGAGTACGGCGACGAGGAATACGACGCCCAGGCCATCCAGGCCAGCCAGCTGAGCATCATCGGCTGGGTGTTCTGGTGGTCGACGGTGCGCCACCGCCGCGCGCCCACGCTGGTTCGCTGAAGCCCGGAAGAACCCCGCCACGGCGGGGTTTCTTCTGCCCGGATGAAAGGCGGCCCGTGGCGATTGCCAGGAAAAACAACAAAAGCTATATTTCCTCCATCGAACGACAACCGCGAGCAGGAGGAAGCCATGCTGCTGTCGACCCCCGACACCCAACCGGCGCCACGCCAGGAGACCGTGGCGCTGGTCTACCAGATCTTCGGCGACGTGCTGGTGCCCCTGGAACAGGTGCGCGAGCGCTGGTTCCGCAACCTCAACCGGGAGAACTTCGGCAAGGCCCTGGCCTGCGGGCGCATCGCCCTGCCGGTGACCACCCTGGACGACAGCCACAAGGCCATGCAGTACGTGGCGGTGGACCACCTGGCGGCCTACGTCGAGCAGCGCGCCAGCCTGGCCGACGCCGCCCTGGCCCGGCGCCGCGCGGGGCAGCAGGCGTAAGCGAATATGCCGTCTCCACGTAGGAGCGCGCCCTGCGCGCGATTCGCGGGCAGGGCCCGCTCCTACAGCTCCAGGGAAGCACGGCACGTTTTTTCGTAGGAGCGAGCTCCTCGGTACACCCGCCTCCCAGGAACTGTGGAGCGGATCTCATCCGCGAATCGCGCCGGTGGTTACGGCTATCGCGGACAAGGTCCGCTCCTACGGGGAAACCTGCGAGCACAAACGAAAACGCCGTCTCCCCTCCCGGGGAAACGGCGTTCCGCATCACGACGACAGCGCTCAGTCTTCGAGACGCGCGGTGTGCTCAGCCAGGGCCACCGCGCGGAACATGGCGCGGCGCTTGTTGATGGTTTCTTCCCACTCCAGCGCCGGCACCGAGTCGGCGACGATGCCGCCGCCGGCCTGCACGTGCAGTTCGCCGTTCTTGATCACCGCGGTGCGGATGGCGATGGCGGTGTCCATGTTGCCGTTCCACGCCAGGTAGCCCACGGCGCCGCCGTAGACGCCGCGCTTGACCGGCTCCAGCTCGTCGATGATTTCCATGGCGCGGATCTTCGGCGCGCCGGACAGGGTGCCGGCCGGGAGGATCGCGCGCAGGGCGTCCATCGCGCTCAGCTCGGGCTTGAGCTGGCCGTTGACGTTGGAAACGATGTGCATGACGTTGGAGTAGCGCTCGATGACCATCTGCTCGGTGACCTTCACCGAACCGGTCTGCGACACGCGGCCGACGTCGTTGCGGCCCAGGTCGATGAGCATCAGGTGCTCGGCGATCTCCTTGGCGTCGGACAGCAGGTCCTGCTCCAGGGCGCGGTCGGCTTCTTCGGTGGCGCCGCGCGGGCGGGTGCCGGCGATCGGGCGCACGGTGACCTCGCCGTCCTCCACGCGCACCAGCACTTCCGGCGAGCTGCCCACCACGTGGAAGTCGCCGAAGTTGAAGAAGTACATGTAGGGTGTCGGGTTGAAGCAGCGCAGCGCGCGGTACAGGTCGATGGGCGCGGCCTTGAAATCGATGGACATGCGCTGCGACGGCACCACCTGCATGCAGTCGCCGGCCAGGATGTATTCCTTGACGGTGTCCACCGCGCGCTCGTAGTCCTCGCGGGTGAAGCTGGCGCGGAACTGCGGCTCGGGCGCGTTGACCGCGGCGAAGTCCAGGCCCTTGCGCGGGGTGATCGGCTGGCGCAGGCGCTCAAGCAATTGCTCCAGGCGCGCCAGGCCCTTGTCGTAGGCGTCCGCCTCGGCCGGGTCGGCGAGGACGATGGCGTGCAGCTTGCCGGCCAGGTTGTCGAAGACGACCACGGCGTCGGAAACCATCAGCAGGATGTCCGGGTTGCCCAGCGGGTCCGGGTTCGGGCACTGCGCCAGGCGCGGCTCGACGTAGCGCACGCAGTCGTAGCCGAAGTAGCCGACCAGCCCGCCATTGAAGCGCGGCAGGCCCGGCAGGGTCGGCACGCGGTAGCGCTCCTTGAACTGCTCGACGAAGGCCAGCGGGTCCTCGCAGTCGAAGCGTTCGCTTTCCACGCCGTCGACGCTGACGCTCACACTGTGGCCGTATACCCTCAGCACGGTGCGGCACGGCAGGCCGATGATGGAATAGCGGCCCCACTTCTCGCCGCCCTGCACCGATTCCAGCAGGTAGCTGTTGGCGCCGTCGGCGAGCTTCAGGTAGATCGACAGCGGGGTGTCGAAGTCGGCGAGGGTTTCGCAGGTCAGGGGAATGCGGTTGTAGCCTTCGGCGGCCAGCCGCTGGAATGCGTCGCGGTTCATGAGCGGTCTCGAGCAGTGATTCGGATCGGGCGGTGCAAACGGGCGCCGGGAAGTCCGGCCGGGGAAATGTCAGGCGCGCCAGCGCCAGCGGGCCAGGGCCTTGATGACTTTCATCCAGAGTTTGCGGGGAGCCGTATCCAGCACGTTGGGGTCTCGATGGGCGGGGTTGGAACCGTCGTCCGGCAACACTATCGCTTTGCCCGGGTCGAAGCAAGGCAGCAGTTGGCGCAGGTCATCCAGCACCAGGCTCGGCTGTTCCTCGGCGATCGGCCGGCCGTGGTTGTAGCCGTAGGTCAGGCCGACGCTGCGCACGCCGGCGGCCTTGGCGGCCAGCACGTCGTTGCGCGAATCGCCGACGAACAGCGCTTCGCCCGGCGCGACGCCGGCGGCCTTCATCACGAACAGCAGCGCGGCCGGGTCGGGCTTCTGCTGCGGCAGGGTGTCGCCGCCGACGATCCAGCGGAAGAACTTGCCCAGGCCCATCTCGTCCAGCAGCGGGGCGACGAAGCGCTCGGGCTTGTTGGTGATCAGCGCCAGCTCCACGCCCTGTTTCTTCAGCCACTTCAGGGTGTCCACCACGCCCGGGTAGACCTCGGTGAGCGCGTGGCTGCCGGCGTAGGCGTCCATGAACAGCGCCAGGGCGCGCTCGGTGTCTTCCTCGCCGACGCCGTCATGCTCGATGCCACCGGCCAGGGCGCGGCGCACCAGGACCCGGGCGCCGTTGCCGACCCAGTGGCGCACCTGCGCCAGCCCGGCGGGGGCCCGGCCCATGGCGACCAGGGCCTTGTCCACCGCGGCGGCGAGGTCCGGCACCGAGTCCACCAGGGTGCCGTCCAGGTCGAACATCACCAGGCGCGGCAGGCGCCCGGCGAACAGCGCTTGGGCGGCGCTCATCACTTGCCGACCTGCGCCAGCTCGGCATGCATGGCGCGGATGACCTCGGCGTAGTCGGGGGCGTTGAAGATGGCCGAACCGGCGACGAAGGTGTCGGCGCCCGCCGCAGCGATCTCGCGGATGTTCTTCACGTTCACCCCGCCGTCGATCTCCAGGCGAATGTCGCGGCCGGAGGCGTCGATCAGCGCGCGGGCCTCGCGCAGCTTGTCGAGGGTGCCGGGGATGAACTTCTGCCCGCCGAAGCCGGGGTTCACGCTCATCAAGAGGACCATGTCGATCTTGTCCATCACGTACTTGAGCGCGTCCAGCGAGGTGGCCGGGTTGAACACCAGGCCGGCCTTGCAGCCGCCGTCCTTGATCAGTTGCAGGGAGCGGTCGATGTGCTGGCTGGCTTCGGGGTGGAAGGTGATGTAGGTGGCGCCGGCCTCGATGAAGTCGCCGATGATGCGGTCCACCGGGGACACCATCAGGTGCACGTCGATGGGCGCGGTGACGCCGTACTTGCGCAGCGCCGAGCAGACCATCGGGCCGATGGTCAGGTTCGGCACGTAGTGGTTGTCCATCACGTCGAAGTGGACGATGTCGGCGCCGGCGGCGAGCACCTTGTCCACGTCCTCGCCCAGGCGGGCGAAGTCGGCGGAGAGGATCGACGGGGCGATGGCGTAGGGTTGCATGGCGCACCTCTGTGGGCGAAATCACGGATGGCGCGCATTGTAGCCGCTCGGAGCGAGCGAGGGGGATCGAGGCGATGGTTGTAGGAGCGAGCCTGCTAGCGAACATTGGTTCGCGAGCAAGCTCGCTCCTACGAAGAGCAGAGGATCAGGTGGTGGGCGCGGTGCGCAGTTTCTCGCTGCGGCCGCGCAGCCATTCCAGGGTCAGCAGGAGCAGGACCGAGAAACCGATCAGCAGGGTCGCCGCGGCGGCGATGGTCGGGCTGAGGTTCTCGCGGATGCCGCTGAACATCTGCCGTGGCAGGGTGGCCTGCTCGGGGCCGGCGAGGAACAGCGTCACCACCACTTCGTCGAACGAGGTGGCGAAGGCGAAGAGCGCGCCGGAGATCACCCCCGGGGCGATCAGCGGCAAGGTCACCTTGAAGAACGTCAGCACCGGCGGCGCGCCGAGGCTGGCGGCGGCGCGCACCAGGTTCTGGTTGAAGCCCTGCAGGGTCGCCGACACCGTGATGATGACGAAGGGCACGCCCAGCACCGCGTGCACGATTATCAGCGAGATGTAGCTGTTGCCCAGGCCCAGCGGGGCGAAGAACAGGTAGGCGGCCACGCCGATGATCACCACCGGGACCACCATCGGCGAGATCACCAGGCTCATCACCAGGGCCTTGCCGCGGAACTCGCCGCGGGTCAGGCCGATCGACGCAAGGGTGCCGAAGACCATCGCCAGCAGGGTGGCCGCCGGGGCCACGATCATGCTGTTGGTCAGCGAGCGCATCCATTCGGCGCTGTGGAAGAAGTCGGCGTACCAGCGCAGCGAGAAGCCCTGCAGCGGGTAGACCAGGAAGGTGCCGGAGTTGAACGACAGCGGCACTATCACCAGCACCGGCAGCACCAGGAACAGCAGCACCAGGCCGCAGAGGATGCGCAGGGTGTAGAACCACACGCGCTCGACCGGGGACATGTAGGGACTCAGCATCTTCTTTTTCTCCTCAGCCCAGGCGCAGGCGGCTCGCGCCCACCAGCCAGCCGTAGATCACGTACAGCACCAGGGTGGCGAACAGCAGCAGGCCGCCCAGGGCCGTGGCCATGCCCCAGTTGATGGTGGTGTTGGTGTAGAAGGCGACGAAGTAGCTGACCATCTGGTCGTTCGGGCTGCCCAGCAGGGCCGGGGTGATGTAGTAGCCGATCGACAGGATGAACACCAGCAGGCACCCGGCGCCGACGCCGGCCACGGTCTGCGGGAAGTAGACCTTCCAGAAGGCGGCGAACGGGTGGCTGCCCAGGGAGATGGCCGCCCGCATGTAGCTGGGCGAGATGCTCTTCATCACGCTGAAGATCGGCAGGATCATGAACGGCAGCATGATGTGCACCATGGCGATGTATACGCCGGTACGGTTGAACACCAGTTGCAGCGGCTGGTCGATCAGGCCCAGCTTGAGCAGCGCGCCGTTGATCAGCCCGCCGGACTGCAGCAGCACGATCCAGGCCGCCACCCGCACCAGGATGGAGGTCCAGAACGGCAGCAGCACCAGGATCATCAGCAGGTTGCTCTTGCGCGTCGGCAGGTTGGCCAGCAGGTAGGCCAGCGGGTAGGCCAGCAGCAGGCAGATGACGGTGATCACCGCGCCCATCCAGAAGGTGCGGGCGAAGATGTCCAGGTAGATGGACTGGTCCGGGGTGGCCGGGGCCAGTTCGCCGAGGTCGTCGATGCGGTGGTCGAGGGCCGCGAGCAGGTAATAGGGGGTGATGCTGCTGGCGTTGCGGCGGATCACCTGCCAGTAGGCCGGATCGCCCCAGCGCTCGTCGATGGTCTCCATGGCGTCCTTGTAGGAAGCCGGTTGCTCCTTGAACGGCAGGGCGCGGGCGGTCTTGGCCATCAGGCTGCGGTAGCCGGCCAGTTCCATGTTCAGGCGCTTGGAGAGGTCACCGATGGTCTGATTCTTGCGCGCGGCATAGAGGTCTTCGCTCAGGGCCTGGTAGACCGCGTCCGGCGGCAGCGACTTGCCGTCCCAGGTGGTGATGGCGTTGACCGTCTTGGGCAGCGAGCCGACCACTTCGGGGTTATACACGCTCTTGTAGAGCAGCGCGGCGATCGGCACCAGGAAGGTCAGCAGGAGGAACAGCAGCAGCGGCAGGACCAGCGCCTGGGACTTCAGGCGGTTCATCCGCTCCGCACGCGCCAGGCGCTGCTTCAGGGTGGGGCCGGCGACCTCGTTCAAGGACACAGCGGTGGCCATAGCGAACTCCGGTAAAACGGGCCGCCCGCGAGGGCGGCCAAGGTGTGGTGTATCGGGTGTGTCACGGCGAGCGCCGCCGCACCGGGCGCTTTCCCCGGCGGGAGCGGCCCGCAGGGCCTGCGGGCCGTGGCGACATCGCCGCGGTTGCCGCCCGTGCGGGCGGCGGGGCCTGCCTTACTTGGCGGCCCAGGCGTTGAAGCGCTGTTCCAGCTGCTCGCCGTAGTCGGCCCAGAAGGTCACGTCCATGCCCACCTGGTTGGCGATGTTTTCCGGGGTGGTCGGCATGTTGGCCTGCACGCCCTTGTCCAGCAGGCTCACGGTGTTCTTGTTCACCGGGCCGTAGGCGATGTTCTCGGCGTAGATCTTCTGCTGCTCGGGCTTGACCGAGAAGGCGATGAACTTCAGGGCCTCCTCCTTCTTCTTGTCGCCTTTGGGGATGGCCCAGGCGTCGAAGTCGTAGATGCCGCCGTTCCACACGACCTTCAGGTTGCTTTCCTTCTGCACCGAGGCGATGCGGCCGTTGTAGGCCGAGCTCATCACCACGTCACCGGAGGCGAGGTACTGCGGCGGCTGGGCGCCGGCTTCCCACCACTGGATGCTCGGCTTGATCTCGTCGAGCTTCTTGAAGGCGCGGTCCTGGCCTTCCTTGGTGGCCAGCACCTTGTACACGTCCTTGGGCGCGACGCCGTCGGCCATCAGGGCGAATTCCAGGGTGTACTTGGCGCCCTTGCGCAGGCCGCGCTTGCCCGGGTACTTCTTCAGGTCCCAGAAGTCGGCCCAGCCGGTGGGGGCGGTCTTGAGCTTGTCGGCGTTGTAGGCCAGCACGGTGGACCACACGAAGAAGCCCACGCCGCAGTTGCTCACGGCGCCCGGAACGTAGTCCTCGGCCTTGCCGAGGATGGCCGGGTCGATTTCCTCGAACATGCCTTCGTCACAGCCGCGGGCCAGTTCCGGCGACTCCACCTCGACCAGGTCCCAGGTCACGCTGTTGGTGTCGACCATGGCCTTCACCTTGGCCATCTCGCCGTTGTACTCGCCGGCGACGATCTTGTTGCCGGTGGCTTTCTCGAAGGGCTGGTAGAAGGCCTTGGCCTGGGCATCCTTGTTGGCGCCGCCGAAGGAGATCACGGTCAGGTCGGTGGCCGCCATGGACTGCGCGGCGCAGGCCAGGCCGAGGGTCAGCGCGGCGAGCTTGAGGCCGGTCTTCGACGGGTGGAACGGGGACTTCGACATTATTCTTCTCTCCACAGTGTGCTGGTTTGTTTTTCTTCGAATCAGGCCGCCGAGAGCGGGTCGAGGGCACGCACGTGCTCCACGGCCCAGCCCAGCGGTACCACATCACCCACGCCCAGCGCGGGGTCGAGCTCGGCGATCGGCTGCTTGACGAAGAAATCGGTGCGGCCGCAAACCTCCAGGCGGATGCGCACGTGGTCGCCAAGGTAGATGAACTCGGCCACACGGCCGGAGAAGCGGTTCACGCAGCTCTCGCTGTGCCCGTTCAGGCGCACCCGCTCGGGGCGGATCGACAGGCTGACGGCGTCGCCGGGCTGGCCGACGTTGACCGCCAGCGCCTCGACCTTCTCGCCGCGCGCCAGTGTCACCACGCAGCGCTCACCGTCGTGGCTGTGCAACTGCCCGGCGATACGGTTGTTCTCGCCGATGAAGTTGGCCACGAAGGAGTTGCGCGGGTGTTCGTAGAGTTCGTGGGGCGGTGCGATCTGCTGGATCTCGCCCTGGTGGAAGACCGCCACGCGGTCGGACATGGTCAGCGCCTCGCCCTGGTCGTGGGTCACGTAGACCACGGTCACGCCCAGGCGCTGGTGGATGTGCTTGATCTCCATCTGCATGTGCTCGCGCAACTGCTTGTCGAGCGCACCCAGGGGTTCGTCCATCAGCACCAGCTGCGGCTCGAAGACCAGCGCCCGGGCCAGGGCCACGCGCTGCTGCTGGCCGCCGGAGAGCTGCGCTGGGTAGCGCCCGCCGAAGGCGTCGAGCTGGACCATGGACAGCGCGCGCTTGACGCGCTCGGCCACGTCGGTCTTGCTCATGCCGCGCACCGACAGCGGGAAGGCCAGGTTCTCGGCCACGGTCATGTGCGGGAACAGGGCATAGTTCTGGAACACCATGCCGATGTCGCGCTTGTGCGGGGGGACGTTGTTGATGGAGCGGCCGGCCAGCTGGATCTCGCCGGAGGTGGGGGTTTCGAAACCGGCCAGCATCATCAGGCTGGTGGTCTTGCCGGAACCGGACGGGCCCAGCAGGGTGAGGAATTCGCCCTTGCGAATATCCAGGTTGAGGTCTTTGACGATGAGTGTCTCGCCGTCGTAGCTCTTCTGGACGCCACGGAAGCTGACCAGCACATCGTTCGCCTGAGTCTCGGCCATAACCGCACCTTTTGTATTTGTAAGAAATTGCCGTGAAGCAAGACTAGAGAAGCCTGCGGCGCGCGCAAATCGGGCGGGAAGAGAAGTTGTTATAAGGGTAGAAGAGGATCGCCTGTAGGGCGATCCCTACACGAAAAGTGTGGCTATCAGTCGCAGGAAGCCGGTGCCGCATTGGTTGCGACACCGGCATATCCAATAGCGACCGCTTGCCCGCTCCGGAGCGGAGCGAAGCAGATCGCGCAGCGTCTCAGCGCTTGGCCCAGTCCTGGAAGCGCTTCTCCAGGGCGTCGCCATGCTCGGCCCAGAAAGCCACGTTCATGCCCAGCGCGTCGGCCATGTTGGCCGGCGCCGTGGGCAGGTTGGCGGCCACCTGCGGGTCGAGCTGTTCCACCGCCTTGCGGTTGGTCGGGCCGTAGGCGATGCTCTGCGCGTAGACCTTCTGCTGCGCCGGCTGGCTGGCGAAGGCGATGAACTTCTCCGCCAGCTCCTTCTTCCACACCCCGGACGGCAACGCCCAGAAGTCGAAGTCGTAGATGCCGCCGGCCCAGGCCATGCGCAGGCCCTTCTGCTCGGGCTGGGCCGCGGCGATGCGGCCGTTGTAGGCGGAGCTCATGACCACGGTGCCGTCGGACAGGTCGCGCACCGGGTCCTGCCCGGACTTCCACCAGTGGATGTAGGGCTTGATCTCGTCGAGCTTGCGGAAGGCGCGGTCGACGCCGCCCTGGGTGCCGAGCACCTGGTAGACGTCCCTGGGCGCCACGCCGTCGGCCATCAGGGCGAATTCCAGGCTGTACTTGGCGCCCCAGCGCAGGCCGCGCTTGCCCGGGTACTTCTTCAGGTCCCAGAAGTCGGCCCAGCCCTGCGGCTTGCCCTGCAGCTTGTCCTGGTTGTAGGCCAACAGGGTGGTCCAGACGAAGACGCCAACACCGCAGGGCTGCACCGCGCCGGGCACGTAGTCGGCGGGGTCGCCGATCAGGCGCTGGTCGAGCTTCTGGAACAGGCCTTCCTGGCAGCCGCGGGCCAGTTCCGGCGCCTCCACCTCGACCACGTCCCAGGACACATGGCTGATCTCCACCATCTGCCTGAGCTTGTCCAGGTCGCCATTATAGGAGCCGTGCACCACCGCCGTGCCGGTGGCCGCCTTGAAAGGTTCGTAGAAGGCCTTCTCCTGGGCCGCCTTGTTGGCCCCACCGAAGGAAATCACCGTCACGTAGTCCGCCAGCGCCGGCGTGGCGACAGTCCCCAGCAGGCTGGCCAGCAGCCCGCCCCGTACCGCTCGCAACAACATCCCTTTTCTCCTTGTTCTGATGAGATACCCCACTGAGCGGGCAATGATTCCCTTTCGCCAGCCGGCGAGGTAGCCGGGCGTTGCAAAAACCGGAAGGGACTCACATAAGCGCTGGCGGAATCACCCCGCCGCGCACCGGCTCAGACCAGCTTGTGCTCCACCGCATACTTGACCAGGTCGGCCACCGAGTGCGCGCCGAGCTTCTGCATCAGCCGCGCCTTGTGGGTGCTGATGGTCTTGCTGCTGACCGCCAGGTGCTGGGCGATCTCGTTCACGCCCTCGCCCTTGACCAGGCGCTCGAACACCGAGAACTCGCGCTCGGACAGCAGCGCGTGGGGCGGCCGCGAGTCGGTCAGGCCGACCTCGAAGACCATGCGGTCGGCCAGTTCGGGGTCGATGTAGCGGCCGCCGCTGGCGACCTTGCGGATGGCGGTGAGCAGTAGCGCCGGGTCGCTGTCCTTGGTGGCGTAGCCGGCGGCGCCGATCTTCAGCGCGCGGGCGGCCATCTGCACCTCGTCGTGCATGGACAGCATGAGGATCGCCGGCGGCTCGTTCAGCGCGCGAATCCGCGGGATGGCCTCCAGGCCGTTCATGCCGGGCATGGAGATATCCAGCAGGACCACCTCGCAGGGCACCTGGCGCAGGGTTTCGAGCAACTGCTCGCCGTTGGTGGCCTCGCCCACCACCTGCAGGTCCTTGGCCATGCCGATCAGTTGCTTGATGCCCTCGCGGACGATGGTGTGGTCTTCGGCCACCAGTACTCGAATCACGCTGCCCTCCCCGAACAGACAAAACCGCGCCGGCCCTTCACGCCTCCGGCAACTCCCCCGCATCCAGCGGCACGCGAACCCGCAGGCTGCTGCCCTCCCCCGGCTGGCTGTCGATCTCCAGCTCGCCGCCGAGCATCAGTACGCGCTCGCGCATGCCGACCAGGCCGAAGGAGCTGCCGCCCCAGGCCGCCGCGGTATCGAAGCCGCGGCCATCGTCGCTGATGCTCAGGCAGAGTTCGTCGCCCTCCACCCGCAGGGCCAGTTCGACAGTATGCGCCTGTGCGTGGCGCATGACATTGGTCAGCGCCTCCTGGAGGATGCGGAACAGCCCGATGGCCTTGGCGTCGCCGAGGCGCGGCGGGTTCTCCGGCACCTCCACCAGGCAGGGGATGCCGGTGCGCGTCTCGAAGCGCCGCGCCTGCCACTCCAGCGCAGAGCCGATGCCGGCGTCGAGGATCGGCGGGCGCAGGGCCGAGGCCACGTCGCGCACCAGCTGGAACAGTTGCGCGATGAGCTTCTTCATGTTGCCCAGGCGTTCGCTCAGGCCCGGGTCCAGCTCGCCGTAGCCCAGCTCGCACATGGAGGTTTCCAGCTTGAGCACGGTCAGCACCTGGCCCAGCTCGTCGTGCACTTCCCGGGCGATGCGCGCCTTCTCTTCCTCGCGCACGCTCTCCAGGTGCGCCGACAGCTCGCGCAGCTGCGCCCGTGATTGCGCCAGCTCCAGTTCGATCTGCTTGTTCTCGCTGATGTCCCAGACCACGCCGTCCCAGGCCAGCCGGCCGTCCTCCAGATGCCGGGCGGTGGCCTTGATGTCCACCCAGCGCGGCTCGCCGGAACGGGTGAGGATGCGCCCCTGCCAGTGCCAGTTCTTGCCGCCGGCCACCGCTTCCAGCTGGCTGGCCAGGTAGCCGTCGCGGTCCCCCGGGTGCACCAGGCCGAGGATGCCCAGGCCGCTTTCGCGCAGGTAGCCGGGGGAATAGCCCAGCGAGGCCTCGCTGCCGCCGCTGATGAAGCTGAGGTGGGCGAAGTCGGAGCCGCCCGGGGCGCTGGGCTCCAGGCGGAACACCAGGCCGGGGACGTTGGCGGCGATGCCCTGCAGGCGCGCTTCGCTCTCTTCCAGGGCGGCGCGGGCGCGGCGGCGCTCGGTGGCATCGTTGAGGAACACCAGCAGGTATTCCGAGCCGCCGAAACGCAGGAAACTCAGCGACACCTCCGCCGGCAGCCACTGGCCGTCGGCGCGGCGCAGGTGGCTTTCGAAGCTCAGCGGGCCCTCTTCGCTGTTGCGCGCGCGGCGCCAGAGGTCGAGCCAGGCGTCCATGCCCAGGCTGGGTTCGAAGTCCGCCAGGGGGCGCTCGATCACCTCGCCGGGGGCATAGCCGAGCATGTCCTCGGCGGCGCGGTTGGCATAGCGCACGTGGCTGTCCCAGTTGACCCAGAGGATACCCACGGTGCTGCTGTCGATGGCGAACTGGGTCAGGCGCAGGGCTTCCTCGGCCGCCTGGCGCAGCTCCATGTCGCGGCGCGCGGCGAGCAGGCGCTGCTCCAGCACGTTGCGCTGGCGGCGCAGCCAGAGCGCGGTGGCCAGGGCCAGGACCAGCAGCAGGCCGAGGAGGATGCAGAGGTTCTGCCAGAAGCCGGGGGACTGCCCCAGGCGCGGGTACTGCGGCTGCAGCCAGCGCTCGTGCAACTGGTCCAGTTGTTTGGCCGGCAGGGCGCGCAGGCTGGCGTCGAGGATGCCGGCCAGTTCCGGCAGGTCGCGGCGGGTGGCCAGGCGCAGCAGCTGTGGATAACCGATGTCGGCCACCACGCGGAAACCGGAGAACTCGACCTCGCGGCTGAGGCGGGCCAGGTGCGCCTCGTCGACCACCGCGTAGCCGGCATCCTGGCCGAGCACCCGGCGCAGGGCTTCGCGGTCGCTGTCGGTGAGTTGCAGGGCGAGGCTCGGGTAGGTCCCGCGCAGGTAGTCGGACACCGGCCCCGGGCCGCGCAGCGCCACGGGTTCGAGCTCGCCCAGGCGCTCCAGCTCCACGGAGCCGGGGTCGTCGCGGAAGCCGATGAGCAGGCGCGGCACCCGCAGGTAGGGGTCGGAGAACAGCCAGTCGCGCAGGCTGCCGGGGGTCTGGCCGAGCCCCGGCGCCAGGTCGACTTCTCCGGCGCGCGCGGCACGCTCCAGTTCGTCCTGGTCGGCATAGACACGCCACTGCAGGCTCACCTGCAGCGCGCCGGCGATCCAGTCGAGCAGCTCGACGTGGGCGCCGGAGAGCTGCTGCAGGCGCCGGTCCTGCTGGGCGTAGGGCGCATCCAGGACCACGCCGACGCGCAGCTGCGGGTGCGCCTGCAGCCAGGCGCGCTGGGCGGCATCCAGGGGCACGCCGGCCGGCACCTCCTGCGCCGCGCCCCACAATGGAATGCACAACAGGAACGCCGCCACGGCGCTCCACCACAGTCGTCCCATGCCCGCTCCCCGAGAAAAAAGCGCAGCTACATTACCCCATGGCGAGGGGAACCCGGTAAGGCCGGCGCCTGACAAACCAGGAACAAGGGATTAGTCTGGCCGTTTTGCCAGGCCTGCCCGAGCCACGCAAGGAACCCGCCCCATGCCCCGTCCCGCACAGCCTACCCGCCTCGCCCTCTGCCTGGCCCTGAGCCTGGCGCCCCTGGTTCCGGGCTGGGCCGAAGACGCACCGGCCAGCCCGCCCGGCCCGGCAGTGGCGCCGGCAACGCCCGCTCGCCCGGCCCTGGAGGAGCGCAGCCAGGACGAAGCCAGCGCCCTGCAGCAGCGCCTGCCGCAGAAGCAGCAACAGACCTTGCAGGCCGGCGAGGAAAGCTTCCTCGCCCTGTGGCTGCCGGCCAACGCGCCCCAGGCCGAGGGCGTGGTGATCATCGTCCCCGGCGATGGCGAGAACCCCGACTGGCCGGTGGCCGTGAGTCCACTGCGGCGCAAGCTGCCCGATGCCGGCTGGCAGACCCTCGCCCTCAGCCTGCCCGACCCGCAGGACAGCCAGCCGGTGCCGCGCAAGGAAAGCCCGGACAAGGCCGCCGCCGACAGCGATGCCGGTGCCAGCAGCAAGGACGTCCAGGGCGAAGCCGGCGCCGCCACGCCCACCCCGGAAAGCACCGCCGAGGCCGGCAGCGGTGAGCCGGCCCAGGCCAGCAGCGAGGCGCCACCGGCGCCGGACCCGGCCATCGAGCGGCGCAAGGCCTATGCCGACCGGGTCATGGCACGCATCCAGGCCGGCCTCGACTTCGCCCTGCAGGACAAGCCCAAGAGCATCGTCCTCCTCGGCCACGGCACCGGCGCCTACTGGGCGGCGCGCTACCTGGCCGAGCGCGAGCCCGGCGAGGTGCACAACCTGCTGATCGTCGACGCCGAGGTGCCGCGGGACTTCCGCCCGCCGCTGGAGGACATGGTGCCGCGCCTGCAACTGGCCACCGGCGACTTCTATTACAAGGACAGGCGCACCGACCGCGACGCCGCCAAGGCCCGCCTGCAGGCGAGCCGGCGCGAAACCGGCAAGACCTACGTGCAGGTCGGCATGAACGCCCTGCCGGCCGACCGCGCCACCGAGCAGGACCAGCTCTACCGGCGGATCCGCGGCTGGCTGTCGCTGCACATCAAGCAGGCGTCGGCCGAGTAGGCGGGCCCGCCGCGACGAAACGGCAACGGGCGTCAGCGGAAACCGCGACGCTCGCGCACCACGGCATAGGCCTGCTGGATCTCGCGGGTCTTCTCGGTGGCGGCGGCGATGCGCGCCTCGCCGGCGCCGGCCAGCTTGTCCGGGTGGTGCTGGCTGATCAGGCGGCGGTAGGCGCGCTTGATCTCCTCCACCGGGCTGTCGTCCTCCACCCCCAGCAGGCGCAGAGCCTGGCGATAGCTTTCCGCACGGCTCGGCGACGCGCGCAGGGCCTCGACGCCGGCGGCCAGGGACAGCACAGTGGCGCGCGGCAGGCCGAAGCCCTCGCCCCAGCGCAGGATCAGTGCCTTCTCCGCCGCGCTCGGCGCGCCGGCCGCCCAGGCCATGCGCCAGCAGGCCTGCAGCAGGCCGTCGACGCTCGGCCGCTGGCCACGGTACTGGCTGATGCCCTCCTCCAGGCGCGGCCCGCCCTGCTTGCCGCGCCCGAAGGCGTCGATGGCACGCAGCCGCCCGGGCTCGTCCAGGCCCATGCGCAGCATCTCCGCGCGGGCCTGCTGGATATGCGCGTCCAGCACGCGGCCACGGCTCTTGGCCAGGCGGCCGAGCAGGAGGAACAGCAGCTCCTCCTCCGACACCCGTGCGCCGCCACGCAGCTCGTCGAGGAACTCGCGCCAGCCGCGCCGGCGCAGGCGACGGTCGAGCACCTGCCCGAGCAGGCCGCCGAGCATGGCCCCGGGGATGCTCGCCAGCGCCCAGCCGGCGACTATGCCTATCAGGGTGCCCGGCCAGAACATTCAGCCGGCCGCCAGCAGACGTTCGACTTCGGCCAGGCGCTCGTGGGTGCCGACGTCCACCCAGCGCCCGCGGTGCAGCTCGCCACTGACACGCCCGGCCGCCATGGCCTCGCGCAGCAGCGGCGCCAGCTTGAAGGCGCCGCCCGTGCAGCCGTCGAACAGCGCCGGGTGCAGCACGGCGATGCCGCTGTAGGTGTAGCTGGGCTCGCCCTCGCGGTAGTCGCTGGCGCGCCCGCCCTCCAGGCGGAAGTCACCCCGGGCGTTGTGCCCCGGGTTGTCCACCAGCACCAGGTGCGCCAGGTCGCCCTCGGCCAGCGCGCCCTGCAGGCGCGCGTAGTCGAAGTCGGTCCAGATGTCGCCGTTGACCAGAGCGAAAGGCGCCTCGCCGAGCAGCGGCAGGGCACGGAAGATGCCGCCGCCGGTCTCCAGCGGCTCGCCCTCGGCGGAATAGCGGATGCCGACGCCGAAGCCCGAGCCATCGCCGAGGTAGTCCTCGATCTGCTGCCCCAGCCAGGCATGGTTGATCACCAGGTCGTGGAAACCGGCGCGGCGCAGGGCCAGCAACTGGTGCTCGATCAGCGGCCGGCCGCCGGCCGGCACCAGCGGCTTGGGCGTGTGCAGGGTCAGCGGGCGCAGGCGCTCGCCCTTGCCGGCGGCGAGGAGCATCGCCTTCATGGCACCACCGGTTGCGGCAGCTCGGCGAGCAGCGCACCCAGGTCGGTCAGCTCGGGCCGGCGGGCGACGACGCTGTCGAGGTAGCGGAAGAAACGCGGCACGTCTCCCAGGTAGCGCGGCTTGCCGTCGCGGTGGCAGATGCGCGCGAAGATGCCGATCACCTTCAGGTGGCGCTGCACGCCCATCAGGTCGCTGGCGCGGAAGAATTCCTCGAAGGTCGGCGGCAGCGGAATGCCGGCGGCCTGGGCCTTGCGCCAGTAGCGGCTGAGGCCGTCGTGCACGCGCGGCTCGGGCCAGCTGAGGAAGGCGTCCTTGTACAGGCAGGTGACGTCATAGGTCACCGGCCCGTAGACGGCATCCTGAAAATCCAGGATGCCGGGGTTCGGCTCGCTGAGCATCAGGTTGCGCGGCATGTAGTCACGGTGCACCAGCACCCGCGGCTGCTCCAGCGCGCTGGCCACCAGGCGGTCGCAGGTGCGCTGCCAGCGCGCCAGTTGCTCGCCCTCCAGCTCGATGCTCAGGTGACGGCCCAGGTACCACTCGGGGAACAGGCCCAGCTCGCGGCGCAGCAGCGCCTCGTCGTAGGCCGGCAGGCGGCCTTCGGCCGGCACCCGCTGGAAGGCCACCAGGGCGTCCAGGGCGTCCTCGAAGAGTTCCTCGGCATTCTGCGGGTTGAGCACGTCCAGGTAGGTCTGGCGGCCCAGGTCGTCGAGCAGCAGCAGGCCCTGCTCCAGGTCCTGGGCGAGAATCCGCGGCACGTGCACCCCGGCCTCGGCGAGCATGCCGGCCACCTTGACGAAGGGGCGGCAGTCTTCCTGGGGCGGCGGCGCGTCCATGACGATCAGCGTGCGGCCCCCGCCCTGCCAGCGGAAATAGCGGCGGAAGCTGGCGTCGCTGCTGGCCGGGGTGAGCTCGGCGGGCGGCACCGCCCCCCATCCCTCGGCACTGAACACTACGGGTAAACAAGAGTCCAACCAGCGATTCAGAAGCTGGTAACGGGCATCCTCAGACATCTTTTGGGGTTCTCCACGGCCCTAGCCGTTGCGCGGGTCATGCTTTATTATCCAGCATCTTTTTGAGCCCATCGAGTGGCTATGGCCGATCTGGCCGATGGCTCGCAGGAAGCCCGGATTAACAAGATGGCAGTGATTCTCCCCGTGTTCCGTAGAAAGTTCCCCTTACTGGTGACCGGTGGCCTGCTGGCTATGCAGCCGCTCGCTTCCTCGACCGCCACGGCGGCCGAACAGTTCAACTGCACCCCCTCCGGCGGTAGCTGGGACTGCGCCTCGCAGCAGCCGGCCAGTGCCCTGCCGCCGCGCCCGGAGCATACCGAAAGCTCGGTCAGCACCCCTTCCAGCGCCAGCGGCGAAGGTGCTGCCGTCGCCGCCGGTGCGGCTGCCGGCGCCGAAGAGCCCAAGCAGAAGCTGGTCACCGAGAGCGGCGGCAAGGGCCTCAAGTCGCGCAGCGCCGACTACAGCCACCTAGACTGGGTCCCGCGGGAGAAGCTCACCGCCGCCCAGTTGGCGGAGGTCGGCCCGTACTGCAGCGGCGCCTACATCGAACCCACCCGCCCGGGCATGAACGACAAGACCCCGCGTGACGAGGCTCCGACCTACGTCTCGGCGAAGGTCTCGCGCTACGAGCAGGAAAGCCAGGTCGCCACCCTGGCCGGCAACGTGGTCCTGCGCCAGGGCAGCATGCAGGTGGAGGCCGACGAGGCCAACCTGCACCAGGCGGAGAACCGCGGCGAGCTGGCCGGCAACGTGCGCCTGCGCGACAACGGCGCGCTCATCGTCGGCGACCACGCCGACCTGCAGCTGGACAACGGCGAGGCGAAGATCGACAACGCCGAGTACGTCATGCACCAGGCCCAGGTCCGCGGCAGCGCGCTCTACGCCAAGCGCCAGGAAGACGCGATCATCCAGCTCAAGGACGGGACCTACACCCGTTGCGAGCCGGGCAGCAACTCCTGGTACGTCAAGGGCAACAACATCAAGCTGAACCCGGCCACCGGCTTCGGCACCGCGACCAACGCGACCCTGCGGGTGAAGGACATTCCGGTGTTCTACACTCCCTACATCTATTTCCCGATCGACGACCGCCGCCAGTCCGGCTTCCTGCCGCCTACCCTGGGCAGCACCAGCGACACCGGCATGTTCGTGGTCACCCCGTACTACTTCAACCTGGCGCCGAACTACGACGCCACGCTGTTCCCGCGCTACATGGCCAAGCGCGGCCTGATGATGGAAGGCGAGTTCCGCTACCTGACCCACAGCAGCGAGGGCCAGGTCACCGCCGCCTATCTGAACGACAAGGACGACGACCGCGAGGGCCAACCGCACTTCACCGACCAGCGCTGGATGTACGGCTGGAAGAACACCAGCGGCCTGGATTCGCGCTGGCTGGCGCAGGTCGACTACACCAAGATCAGCGACCCGTACTACTTCCAGGACCTGGACACCTCCCTGGGCCTGGGCTCGCCGACCTACGTGAACCAGCAGGGCGCCCTGACCTACCGCGGCGACGACTTCACCGCGCGCCTCAACGCCCAGGCCTACCAGCTGGCCACCGTGACCGACGTCACCCCCTACGACCGCCTGCCGCAGCTGACCCTCGACGGCCGCCTGCCGTTCAACCCGGGTGGCCTGGACTTCACCTACGGCAGCGAACTGGTGCGCTTCGACCGCAACCTGGACGAAGACGTCTACTTCGACGCCGACGGCAACAAGCTCGGTCAACGCCCGGACGTGAACATCTCCGGCCTGGCCCGGGCCACTGGCGACCGTGCGCACTTCGAGCCCGGTATCAGTCTGCCGCTGGCCAGCAGCTGGGGCTTCCTGACGCCGACAGTGAAAGGCCTGTATACCAAGTACGACCTGGACCTGGATAGCCAGGGCAAGACACAGCTGAACAGCTCGACCAACTACGGCGAAGTCAGCTACGACAGCAGCCCCGACCGCTCGCTGCCGCTGGCCAAGCTCGACGGCGGCCTGTACTTCGACCGCGACACCAGCTTCGGCGGCACCAAGTTCCGCCAGACCCTGGAGCCGCGCGCCATGTACCTGTACGTGCCGTACCGCAACCAGGACAACCTGCCGACCTTCGACACCGGCGAGTTCAACTTCAGCTACGACTCGCTGTGGCGCGAGAACCGCTTCACCGGCAAGGACCGCATCGGCGATGCCAACCAGCTGTCCCTGGGCGCCACCTCGCGCTTCATCGAGGACAACGGTTTCGAGCGCGCCTCGGTCAGCGCCGGCCAGATCTACTACTTCTCCGACCGCCGCGTGCAACTGCCAGGCCTGACCGAGAAGTACATCCGCAACTACAACCTGGCCCACCCGAACAGCACGATCGACAACCCCGATGCGGACACCTGGCGCTCGCCGTACGCGCTGCAAGGCGTCTACCGCTTCGACCACGACTGGCGCGTCAGCTCCGACTTCAACTGGAACCCGAACACCCACCACACCGACAACGGCAGCGTGATGTTCCACTACCAGCCCGAAGCCGAGCCGCAGAAGGTGTTCAACGCCGGCTACCGCTACCGCGCGGACAGCAAGTCGTTCGACCCGAACCTCGGCCGCTTCAGCTACAACAGCGACGAGTACAAGATCGAGCAGCACGACTTCTCGGTCATCTGGCCGATCGTTCCGCAGTGGAGCGCCATCGCCCGCTGGCAGTACGACTACAACCAGAGCCGCACCCTCGAGGCCCTCGGCGGCTTCGAATACGACAGCTGCTGCTGGAAGCTGCGACTGGTCAACCGCTACTGGCTGAAGTACGACGACAACGAGTTCGTCACCGCCGAATCGAAAGCCGACCGCGGCATCTTCCTGCAAATCATCCTGAAGGGCCTTGGCGGCGTTGTAGGCAACCAAGTCGAAGGCTTCCTCGACCAAGGCATCCAAGGTTATCGTCAACGTGAAGACAGCTCTATGTAATGCCCTGCGCCCGCTGATGCTGGGCGCCCTGCTGGCCTGCTCCGCAGCCCACGCCGAAGTCACCCCGCTGGACCGCGTCGTGGCCATCGTCGACAACGACGTGGTCATGCAGAGCCAGCTCGACCAGCGCCTGCGCGAAGTCCGCCAGACCATCGAGAAACGCGGCGCGCCGCTGCCGCCCGAGCATGTGCTGACCCAGCAGGTGCTCGAGCGCCTGATCATCGAGGACATCCAGCTGCAGATCGGCGAGCGCTCCGGCATCCGCATCACCGACGAGGAGCTGAACCAGGCCATGGGCACCATCGCCCAGCGCAACAACCTGAGCCTGGACCAGTTCCGCGCCGCCCTCTCCCGCGACGGCCTGTCCTACGACGACGCCCGCGAGCAGGTGCGTCGCGAGATGATCATCAGCCGCGTGCGCCAGCGCCGCGTGGCCGAGCGCATCCAGGTCAGCGACCAGGAAGTGCAGAACTTCCTGGCCTCGGACCTGGGCAAGATCCAGCTCTCCGAAGAATACCGCCTGGCCAACATCCTCATCCCGGTGCCGGACGGCGCTTCGCCGGAAACCCTCCAGGCCGCCGGCAGGCAGGCCCAGGAGGTCTACCAGCAGCTCAAGCAGGGCGCCGACTTCAACCAGCTGGCAATTTCCCGCTCGGCCGGCGACAACGCCCTGGAAGGCGGCGAGATCGGCTGGCGCAAGGCCGCCCAGCTGCCCTCGCCGTTCGACGGCATGGTCGGCAGCCTGGCCGTGGGCGACGTCACCGAGCCGGTGCGCACCCCTGGCGGCTTCATCATCCTCAAGCTGGAAGAGAAGCGCGGCGGCAGCAAGATGGTGCGTGACGAGGTGCATGTCCGCCATATCCTGCTCAAGCCCAGCGAAATCCGCAGCGACGAAGAAACCCAGAAGCTGGCGCAGAAGCTCTACGAGCGCATCCAGGGTGGCGAGGACTTCGGCAAGCTGGCCAAGCAGTTCTCCGAAGACCCGGGCTCGGCGCTGCACGGCGGCGACCTCAACTGGGTAGACCCGGAGTCCCTGGTTCCGGAATTCCGCGACGTGATGAACAGCATCCCGCAGAACCAGCTGTCCAAGCCGTTCCGCTCGCCGTTCGGCTGGCACATCCTGGAAGTCCTCGGTCGCCGCGCCACCGACAGCAGCGACAAGTTCCGCGAGCAGCAGGCCGCCCAGGTCCTGCGCAACCGCAAGTACGACGAGGAACTGCAGGCCTGGCTGCGGCAGATCCGCGACGAAGCCTACGTCGAGATCAAGCTGTAAGCCCCGCAAGCGACACAGGAACCCGGCCCCAAGGCCGGGTTTCTTTTTGCCCGCGCCACGCTTCGGCGTAGAGTGGGCCCATACCGAACAACCCCGGCCGCCCGGTGCGGCCGATGCCCCAGAGACACCGCCATGCAAGCCCCCAAGCCATTCGCCCTGACCCCCGGAGAGCCGGCCGGCATCGGCCCGGACCTGTGCCTGCTGCTGTCCCGCGAGGCCCAGCCGCACCCGCTGGTGGCCATCGCCAGCCGGCAGATGCTGGCCGAGCGCGCCGCCCTGATGGGCCTGGACATCCAGTTGCTGGACACCGGCCCCGGCCAGTGGCCACAGGCGCCCGCCCCGGCCGGAGCGCTCTACGTCTGGGACACCCCGCTGGGGGCGCCGGTGCAGGCCGGCCAACTCGACCCGGCCAACGCCGGCTATGTGCTGCAAACCCTGACGCGCGCCGGCCAGGGCTGCCTGGACGGCACCTTCGCCGGGATGATCACCGCGCCGGTGCACAAGGGCGTGATCAATGAAGGCGGCGTGGCCTTCTCCGGGCACACCGAGTTCCTTGCCGAGCTGACGCACACCCCGCAGGTGGTGATGATGCTCGCCACCCGTGGCCTGCGCGTGGCGCTGGTGACCACCCACCTGCCGCTGCGCGAGGTGGCGGACGCCATCACCCCGGAACGCCTGGAGCGCGTCGCCCGCATCCTCCACGCCGACCTGCACGACAAGTTCGGCCTGGCCGAGCCGCGCATCCTGGTCTGCGGCCTCAACCCCCACGCCGGCGAGGGCGGCCACCTGGGCCACGAGGAAATCGACGTCATCGAGCCCACCCTGGAGCGCCTGCGCGCCGAGGGCATGCAACTGGTCGGCCCGCTGCCGGCCGACACCCTGTTCACCCCCAAGCACCTGGAACACTGCGACGCCGTGCTGGCCATGTACCACGACCAGGGCCTGCCGGTGCTCAAGTACAAGGGCTTCGGCGCGGCGGTGAACGTCACCCTGGGCCTGCCGATCATCCGCACCTCGGTGGACCACGGCACCGCCCTGGACCTGGCCGGCACCGCCCGCATCGACGGCGGCAGCCTGCAGGTGGCGCTGGAGACGGCCTACCAGATGGCCGAGGCGGGCGGAGCCCGTCGTTAAGGCGGCAGGCGGCAGGCGGCAGGCGGCAGGCGGCAGGCGGCAGGCGGCAGGCGGCAGGCGGCAGGCAAGGATGCCCGCGGACGGTACAACTGGTAAAATTTCCCCCTTTGACCCGCTTTGGCTCTAGCCTGTCGCTTGCAGCTTGAAGCCTGGAGCCGCCTTTATGTCCGAGCTTTTCCAACATCGCGCGCGCAAGCGCTTCGGCCAGAACTTCCTGCATGACGCCGGGGTGATCCACCGCATCCTGCGCGCCATCGCGCCCAAGGAAGGCCAGCACCTGCTGGAGATCGGCCCGGGCCAGGGCGCCCTCACCGAGGGCCTGGTGGACAGCGGCGCGCAGCTCGACGTGATCGAGCTCGACCTCGACCTGATCCCGCAGCTGAAGTGGCGCTTCGGCCTCAAGCCGAACTTCCGCCTGCACCAGGGCGACGCCCTGAAGTTCGACTTCGCCACCCTGCCCCAGGCCGGCGAGAAGCTGCGGGTGGTGGGCAACCTGCCCTACAACATCTCCACGCCGCTGATCTTCCACCTGCTGGAGCACGCCGGGATCATCCAGGACATGCACTTCATGCTGCAGAAGGAAGTGGTCGAGCGCCTGGCGGCCGAGCCCGGCGGCGGCGA
Organism: Pseudomonas sp. JH-2; assembly: GCF_036231725.1. Lineage (NCBI taxonomy): Bacteria > Pseudomonadati > Pseudomonadota > Gammaproteobacteria > Pseudomonadales > Pseudomonadaceae > Pseudomonas > Pseudomonas sp. JH-2. The sequence continues at coordinate 32,678 of NZ_JAZAQP010000015.1, forward strand.
CTGGGGCCGGCTGTCGATCATGGTCCAGTACTTCTGCAAGGTGGACTACCTGTTCACCGTCGGTCCGGGCGCCTTCAACCCGCCGCCCAAGGTGGAATCGGCCATCGTCCACCTGGCGCCGTACGCCGAGCTGCCGCACCCGGCCAAGGACCACCGCCTGCTCGAACGCATCGTCCGCGAAGCCTTCAACCAGCGCCGCAAGACCCTGCGCAACACCCTGCGCAGCCTGATGTCCATCGAAGACATCGAAGCCGCCGGCGTCGACCCCAGCCTGCGCCCGGAGCAGCTGGACGTGGCCGACTTCGTGCGCCTGGCCAACCGCCTGGCGGAACTGGCCCCCGAGCAGTGAAACCCTCGACGAGACGCCCGAGCCGAGCATGAGCGATCCCCGATACCAGATTTGCGTCAGCGTCACCACCCGCCACCTGCCCGAGCAATCGCAGCCGGAGCAGCAGCGCTACGTCTTCGCCTACACGGTGACCATCCACAACCAGGGCGAGCAGGCGGCCAAGCTGCTCAGCCGCCACTGGATCATCACCGACGGTGACGGCCACGTGCAGGAAGTGCGCGGTGCCGGCGTGGTGGGCGAGAAGCCGCTGATCGAGCCGGGCGCCAGCCATACCTACACCAGCGGCACCGTGCTGGCCACCAAGGTGGGCAGCATGTCCGGCAGTTACCAGATGGTCGCGGCAGATGGCCATCATTTCGACGCCGATATCCCCGTGTTCCGCCTCGCCGTCCCGGGGGCGCTGCACTGATGGCCACCTACGCCGTGGGCGACCTGCAGGGTTGCCTGGAACCGCTCAAGCAACTGCTGCAGCGCGTGGCCTTCGACCCCGCCCGCGACAAGCTGTGGCTGGTCGGCGACCTGGTCAACCGCGGCCCGCAGTCGCTGGAGACCCTGCGCTTCCTCTACGCCATGCGCGACGCCGTGGTCTGCGTGCTGGGCAACCACGACCTGCACCTGCTGGCGGTGGCCTGCAACGCCGAGCGCCTGAAGAAGGCCGACACCCTGCGCGAGATCCTCGAGGCGCCGGAGCGCGACGACCTGCTCGACTGGCTGCGCAACATGCCCCTGGTGCACCACGACGCCGAGCGCGACATCACCCTGGTGCACGCCGGCATCCCGCCGCAGTGGAGCATCGAGAAGTCCCTGCAGCGCGCCGCCGAGGTGGAGGAGGCCCTGCGCGACGACCAGCGCCTGCCGCTGTTCCTCGAAGGCATGTACGGCAACGAACCGGCCAAGTGGGACAAGAAGCTGCACGGCATCGACCGCCTGCGGGTGATCACCAACTACTTCACCCGCATGCGCTTCTGCACCCCCGACGGCAAGCTCGACCTCAAGAGCAAGGAAGGCCTGGGCACCGCGCCGGAAGGCTACGCCCCCTGGTTCAGCTACCCCGAGCGCAAGGCCGCCGGGCGCAAGATCATCTTCGGCCACTGGGCGGCGCTGGAAGGCCAGTGCGACGTGCCCGGCCTCTACGCACTGGACACCGGCTGCGTGTGGGGCGGTAGCATGACCCTGCTGAACGTCGACAGTGGCGAACGTATCACCTGCAATTGCGCCGGCAACGCCGCGTAAGAGAGTAGAGAACATGAGCGAATTCAAGCGCATAGCCCCCGAACAGGCCCAGCAGCTGCGCCAGGCCGGCGCCCAGGTGGTGGACATCCGCGACCCGCAGAGCTACGCCATGGGCCACGTGAGCGGCTCCCGCCACATCGACAACTACTCGGTGGCCGATTTCATCCGCCAGGCCGACCTCGACGCCCCGCTGCTGGTGTTCTGCTACCACGGCAATTCCAGCCAGAGCGCAGCCGCCTACTTCATCCAGCAGGGCTTCACCGACGTGTACAGCGTCGACGGCGGCTTCGAGCTGTGGCGCAGCGTCTATCCCGCGGATACCAGCAGCGGCCAGGCGGACTGAGGGGCCTGGCCGAGGTTCCACAAATAAATCTGTAACTTCTCACTCGATTCCCCTTTACAGGCCGGATAACGAACTATCCTTTTCCTCAGGCCATCCAAAAGGGGAGAGCCGGCCCACCGGCTTCCGGGAATCGGCAGTGACCATTCGGGGCGGTTCAGGGCGCAAGCCAGGTACCGTTGGAGTTCTGGGGGAAATTCGCCGGCCACGCTGGCAGCCCGTCCGCACCCACTCACACCGATCCCGTGCCGGCTCCATGCATCGAGCGAGGAGACGTCATGAGTATTTTCAGTCACTTCCAGGAACGCTTCGAAGCGACCCGCCAGGAGGAATACTCCCTCCAGGAGTACCTGGATATCTGCAAGCAGGACAAGACCGCCTATGCCACCGCGGCCGAGCGCATGCTGATGGCCATCGGCGAGCCGGAACTGCTGGATACCTCCACCGACCCACGGCTGTCGCGCATCTTTTCCAACAAGGTGATCCGCCGCTACCCGGCGTTCGCCGACTTCCACGGCATGGAAGAATGCATCGACCAGATCGTCGCCTTCTTCCGTCATGCGGCCCAGGGCCTGGAAGAGAAGAAACAGATCATCTACCTGCTGGGCCCCGTGGGCGGCGGCAAGTCGTCCCTGGCGGAAAAGCTCAAGCAACTGATGGAGAAGGTGCCCTTCTACGCCATCAAGGGCTCGCCGGTGTTCGAATCGCCCCTGGGGCTGTTCAACCCCGATGAGGACGGCGCCATCCTCGAGGAAGACTACGGCATCCCGCGGCGCTACCTGCGCTCGATCATGTCGCCGTGGGCGACCAAGCGGCTCAACGAGTTCGGCGGCGACATCAGCCAGTTCCGCGTGGTCAAGCTGTACCCCTCGATCCTCAACCAGATCGCCATCGCCAAGACCGAGCCGGGGGACGAGAACAACCAGGACATCTCCGCCCTGGTGGGCAAGGTGGATATCCGCAAGCTGGAGGAATTCCCGCAGAACGACGCCGACGCCTACAGCTACTCGGGCGCGCTGTGCCGGGCCAACCAGGGCCTGATGGAATTCGTCGAGATGTTCAAGGCGCCGATCAAGGTCCTGCACCCGCTGCTGACCGCCACCCAGGAGGGCAACTACAACAGCACCGAGGGCCTGGGCGGGCTGCCCTACAGCGGCATCATCCTCGCCCACTCCAACGAATCGGAGTGGCACAGCTTCCGCAACAACAAGAACAACGAGGCCTTCATCGACCGTATCTACATCGTCAAGGTCCCGTACTGCCTGCGCGTCACCGACGAGATCAAGATCTACGACAAGCTGCTGATCAACAGCTCGCTGGCCCACGCGCACTGCGCCCCGGACACCCTGAAGATGCTCTCGCAGTTCTCCGTGCTGTCGCGCCTGAAGGAGCCGGACAACTCCAACATCTACTCGAAGATGCGCGTCTACGACGGCGAGAACCTCAAGGACACCGATCCCAAGGCCAAGTCGATCCAGGAATACCGCGACGCCGCCGGGGTCGACGAGGGCATGGCCGGGCTTTCCACCCGCTTCGCCTTCAAGATCCTCTCCAAGGTGTTCAACTTCGACCCCCACGAGGTGGCGGCCAACCCGGTGCACCTGCTCTACGTGCTGGAGCAGCAGATCGAGCAGGAACAGTTCCCGCCGGAAACCCGCGAGCGCTACCTGCGCTTCATCAAGGAATACCTGGCGCCGCGCTACGTGGAGTTCATCGGCAAGGAAATCCAGACCGCGTACCTTGAGTCCTACAGCGAATACGGCCAGAACATCTTCGACCGCTACGTGCTCTACGCCGACTTCTGGATCCAGGACCAGGAATACCGCGACCCGGAAACCGGCGAAATCCTCAACCGCGCCGCCCTCAACGAGGAGCTGGAGAAGATCGAGAAACCCGCCGGCATCAGCAACCCGAAGGATTTCCGCAACGAAATCGTCAACTTCGTGCTGCGCGCCCGCGCCGGCAACAACGGCAAGAACCCCAGCTGGCTGTCCTACGAGAAGCTGCGCGTGGTGATCGAGAAGAAAATGTTCTCCAACACCGAGGACCTGCTGCCGGTCATCAGCTTCAACGCCAAGGCCAGCAAGGAGGACCAGCAGAAACACAACGACTTCGTCCGGCGCATGGTCGAGCGCGGCTACACCGAGAAACAGGTACGCCTGCTGTCGGAATGGTATCTGCGGGTACGTAAGTCGCAATAAAGCAGCCCCAAGCTATAAGCAATAAGCTGCAAGCCAGAGCAAGTATCGCTTGTGGCTTGCAGCTCAAAGCTTGAAGCTGGCCCGGAGGGCCCTATGAGCTATGTCATCGACCGGCGTCTGAACGGCAAGAACAAGAGCACGGTGAACCGCCAGCGCTTCCTGCGGCGTTACCGTGAGCACATCAAGAAGGCGGTCGAGGAGGCCGTCAGCCGGCGTTCCATCACCGACATGGAGCACGGCGAGCAGATCAGCATCCCCGGCCGCGACATCGACGAACCCATCCTGCACCATGGCCGTGGCGGGCGGCAGACCATCGTCCACCCGGGCAACAAGGAATTCACCACCGGCGAGCACATCGCCCGGCCCCAGGGCGGCGGCGGTGGCCGTGGCGGCGGCAAGGCCAGCAACCAGGGCGAGGGGATGGACGACTTCGTCTTCCAGATCACCCAGGAGGAATTCCTCGATTTCATGTTCGAGGACCTGGAGCTACCCAACCTGGTCAAGCGCCACATCACCGGCAGCGACACCTTCAAGACCGTGCGCGCCGGCATCAGCAACGACGGCAACCCCTCGCGCATCAACATCGTCCGCACCCTGCGCTCGGCCCACGCCCGGCGCATCGCCCTGACCGGCTCCACCCGCGGCAAGCTGCGCGCCGCCGTGGCCGAGCTGGAACGGCTCAAGCGCGAGGAGCCGGACAACCTCGGCGACATCCAGGCGCTGGAGCAGGAAATCACCCGGATGCGCGCGCGCATCGACCGCGTGCCCTTCCTGGACACCTTCGACCTCAAGTACAACCTGCTGATCAAGCAGCCCAACCCCACCTCGCAGGCGGTGATGTTCTGCCTGATGGACGTGTCCGGCTCCATGACCCAGGCGACCAAGGACATCGCCAAGCGCTTCTTCATCCTCCTGTACCTGTTCCTCAAGCGGAACTACGAGAAGATCGAGGTGGTGTTCATCCGCCACCACACCAGCGCCCGCGAAGTGGACGAGGAAGAGTTCTTCTATTCCCGGGAAACCGGCGGCACCATCGTCTCCAGCGCGCTGAAGATGATGCAGGAGATCATGGCCGAGCGTTACCCCACCCACGAGTGGAACATCTACGCGGCCCAGGCCTCGGACGGCGACAACTGGAACGACGACTCGCCCGTCTGCCGCGATATCCTGATGAAGCAGATCATGCCGTTCGTGCAGTACTACACCTACGTCGAGATCACCCCGCGCGAGCACCAGGCGCTGTGGTTCGAGTACGAACGGGTGCGCGAAGCCTTCGAAGACAGCTTCGCCCAGCAGCAGATCGTCTCCGCCGCGGACATCTACCCGGTGTTCCGCGAACTGTTCCAGAGGAGGCTAGTCGCATGAGCAAGCGCCAGCCCATCGCCACCGGGTCGGAATGGACCTTCGACCTGATCCGCCAGTACGACCGGGAGATCAGCCGCATCGCCGAGCGCTACGCGCTGGACACCTACCCGAACCAGATCGAAGTGATCACCGCCGAGCAGATGATGGACGCCTACGCCTCGGTCGGCATGCCCATCGGCTATAACCACTGGTCCTATGGCAAGCATTTCCTCAGCACGGAAAAGAACTACAAGCGCGGGCAGATGGGCCTGGCCTACGAGATCGTCATCAACTCCGACCCCTGCATCGCCTACCTGATGGAGGAGAACACCCAGTGCATGCAGGCGCTGGTGATCGCCCACGCCTGCTACGGGCACAACAGCTTCTTCAAGGGCAACTACCTGTTCCGCACCTGGACCGACGCCAGCTCCATCATCGACTACCTGGTGTTCGCCAAGCAGTACATCATGCAGTGCGAGGAGCGCTACGGCATCGACGCGGTGGAAGACCTGCTGGACTCCTGCCACGCCCTGATGAACTACGGCGTCGACCGCTACAAGCGGCCCTACCCCATCTCCGCAGAGGAAGAGCGGCAGCGCCAGAAGGAACGCGAGGAACTCATCCAGCGCCAGGTCAACGACCTGTGGCGGACCATTCCGCGCGCCGCCGGCAAGGACAAGGAACAGGAACTGGCGCGCTACCCCAGCGAGCCGCAGGAGAACATCCTCTACTTCATCGAGAAGAACGCCCCGCTGCTGGAGCCCTGGCAGCGCGAGGTGGTGCGCATCGTGCGCAAGGTGGCGCAGTACTTCTACCCGCAGCGCCAGACCCAGGTGATGAACGAGGGCTGGGCGACCTTCTGGCACTACACCCTGATCAACGACCTCTACGACGAGGGCCTGGTCACCGACGGCTTCATGATGGAGTTCCTCCAGTACCACACCAGCGTGGTCTACCAGCCCGGCTTCGACAGCCCCTACTACAGCGGCATCAACCCCTATGCCCTGGGCTTCGCCATGTACCGCGACATCCGCCGCATCTGCGAGGAACCCACCGAGGAAGACCGCCGCTGGTTCCCGGACATCGCCGGCAGCGACTGGCTGGCCACCCTGAAGTTTGCCATGAAGAGCTTCAAGGACGAGAGCTTCGTGCTGCAGTTCCTCTCGCCCAAGGTGATCCGCGAGTTCAAGCTGTTCAGCATCCTCGACGACGACCAGAAGGACGACCTGCTGGTCGACGCCATCCACGACGACGACGGCTACCGCAAGATCCGCGAGACCCTCGCGGCGCAGTACAACCTGGGCAACCGCGAGCCCAACGTGCAGATCTGGAACGTCGACCGCCGCGGCGACCGCTCCCTGACCCTGCGCCACCAGCAGCACGACCGCCAGCCGCTGGGCGAGTCCACCGAAGACGTGATGAAGCACCTGCACCGCCTGTGGGGCTTCGACATCCACCTGGAAACCCTCAACGGCGAGCAGGTCGTGCAGACCCACCACATGCCCCCAAAGGGTGAACGCGAGAACGAGGACGGCTACCCGCGGCTGGACCTGATCATCCCGCCCATTTGATCGGTTGACCGCCCCCGGGGCAGGACCGAGCATGGCGCCAAGCCCAGCCGAGGTCGCCATGCGTCTCTTCGCCATCCTCCTGCTCTGCCTCGCTCTCGCGACCTGCACCACGCAGATCCCCCAGGCCCGGGTGACCCAGGCGGCGGACAGCCGCCTGGCCGGCCTGCAGGCCTTCCAGCTGATGCCCCCGGAAAACGCCGTCGACGCCCTGCCCTACGCCAGCCGCTACCCGCTGATCAACGCCTGGCTGCGCCAGGGCCTGGAGCAGCGCGGCTACCGCGAGGCCGGCACCCCGCAACTGCGCGTCTACTACTGGCTGGCCCTGCGCGATGCACCGCTGGAATTCAAGGTCGACGTGCCGCCGCCCCAGGCCCTGGGGCCCTACCTCGCCATCCACCGCCTGCGCGACGAAACCGGCACCCTGCGCGTGCGCCTGACCGACCTGCAGGACCAGGTGCTCTGGGAAGGCACCGTCAGCACCGGCCTGAGCCCGGCGCATGCCAGCAGCGAACTGCTGCGCCACGCGGTGGAGGCGCTGATAAGCCAGACTCCCCAAGCCACCCCGTAGGAGCGGACCTTGTCCGCGATAGCCGGAGGTTCCGGCGCGATTCGCGGATGAGATCCGCGCGGCCGCCCCACCCACGCAATTCCCTGTAGGAGCGGGCCCTGCCCGCGATTCGCGCGCAGGGCGCGCTCCTACAGGCTTGCCCCCTGCGTTACGAAGCCCGAAGCTATCCCCCTGACAGGAGAAAGCTTCATGCAGATCTACAAGGTAGGCGGCGCCGTGCGTGACCGTCTGCTCGGCCAGCCGGTCAGCGATACCGACTGGGTCGTGGTCGGCGCCAGCGCCGAAGACATGCTCGAGAAGGGCTACCGCCCGGTGGGCGCCGACTTCCCGGTGTTCCTCCACCCGCAGACCGGCGAGGAATACGCCCTGGCTCGCACCGAGCGCAAGAGCGGCCGCGGCTACGGCGGCTTCACCTTCTACGCCAGCCCCGACGTGACTCTGGAAGAAGACCTGGTACGCCGTGACCTCACCATCAACGCCATGGCCGAGGACGATAACGGCCGGCTGGTCGACCCCTACGGCGGCCAGCGCGACCTCGAGGCCCGCCTGCTGCGCCACGTCTCCCCGGCCTTCGTCGAGGACCCGCTGCGGGTGCTGCGCGTGGCCCGCTTCGCCGCGCGCTTCGCGCCGCTGGGCTTCAGGGTCGCCGACGAGACCCTGGCGCTAATGCGCGAGCTGTCCGAATCCGGCGAGCTGCAAGCGCTGACGCCCGAACGCAGCTGGAAGGAAATCTCCCGCGCCCTGATGGAAGCCCGCCCCGACGTATTCGTCCAGGTGCTGCGCGACTGCGGCGCCCTGGCCGTGCTGATGCCCGAGGTCGACGCCCTGTTCGGCGTGCCGCAGCCCGCGCAGCACCACCCGGAAATCGATACCGGCGAGCACCTGCTGGCCGTGCTGCGCCAGTGCGCCGGGCACCGCCAGCCACTGACGGTGCGCTGGGCCTGCCTGCTCCACGACCTGGGCAAGGCGCGAACCCGCCAGGAGGACTGGCCGCGGCACATCGCCCACGAACACCTGGGCCTGCCGCTGATCGACGCGGTCAATGCCCGCTTCAAGGTGCCGCGCGACTGCCAGGAACTGGCGCGCCTGGTCGGCGAGTACCACACCCACGCCCACCGCGCCCTGGAACTGCGGCCGAACACCCTGCTGGAGCTGCTGCAGGCCTTCGACGTCTACCGCCGGCCACAGCGCTTCGAGGAATTCATCGCCGCCAGCGAAATGGACGCCCGCGGCCGCCACGGCCTGGAAAAGCGCGCTTATCCACAGGCCGACTACCTGCGCGGCGCAGCCAAGGCGGCCCGCGAAGTGGCGGTGCAACCGCTGCTGGAGAAAGGTTTCAAAGGCGCGGAACTGGGCGAAGCGCTCAAGCGCGAGCGTCTGAAGGCGCTCAAGGCCTACAAGACCGCACACGCCCCGCAGGCAGACCTGTAGAACAGATATGCCCAGGGTTCGCGAGCAAGCTCGCTCCTACGAAAAGCAGGCGGCCCCAGACCACCGGATGGCCGCGATCCCGTAGGGCGAATAACGCGAAGCGTTATCCGCCGCCAACCATCGGCGCAGGGGCAATCGGCGGATAACCGCGAACGGTTATCCACCCTACGGATCAGACCGCCGGATGCGCCGCGATCAGCGCCGCCGGCGTCAACTCGGTGCCGCGCCACTGGAAAGGCACCGGCCACAGGCGCTGGTCGATGTCCGCCTCGGCCCAGAGGCTGGCGAAGTCACGGCCGGCCCCCGGGTGCAGCACCTGCGGCGCCAGCAATGCCAGGGGCCAGAGCACGAAGGCGTTCTTCAGCACCTCGGCGCGCGGCAGCACCAGGCCGTCGAACTCGCCGTGCAGGTCGCCGTAGAGCAGCACGTCGATGTCCAGCGGCAGGCCCTTGCGTTCCGGCGCATAGCGGCCGTTGTCGGCCTCGATGTGCTTCAGCCGCAGGCTCAGCTCGGCCAGCGGCAGCTCGGTCTCGCCGCTCACCACCAGGTTGATGAAGGGACCGCTGCGGATGCCCACCGGCTCGCTTTCGAACACCGGCGAGCAGCGCAGGTCGTGGACGAAGCCGGTGAGCGCCTCGAGCCCAGCGTGCAGATGGCGCTCGCGCTCGATGTTGCTCCCCAGGCCGAGGAAGACGGTGGTCAGCGGCATCCGCGTTCGATCTCCACGCCAACGCCGGCAGCAGCGGCGACCGCTCCCGGCTTGGTCACCCGCAGGCGCAGCCACTGGATGCCGAATTCGGCCATCAGCAGCGCGGCCAGGCGCTCGGCGAAGGTTTCCACCAGCTGGAAATGCGCATCGCGGGCGAACTCGCCGATGCGCTCGGAAAGCACTGCGTAGTCCAGCGCCTTGGCGATGTCGTCATCGGCCGCCGCCGGGCGGATGTCCCAGCCCAGGTCCAGGTCCAGGCGCAGGCACTGGCGTATCCCCCGCTCCCAGTCGTAGACGCCGATCACGGTGTCGACTTCCAGGCCCTCGATAAAAACTCTGTCCACTTACTGCTGCTCCAAGGCCAGTGCACGACAAGCGTACGCCACCCCGCTAGAATCGGGGACAGTCTCGTCCCCGGTGGAAACCATGGTCTGGCTCTTGGCGATCCTCGCCTACCTGCTCGGCTCGCTGTCCTTCGCGGTACTCCTCAGTCGCCTGTTCGGCACCGCCGACCCGCGCGCCGGCGGCTCCGGCAACCCCGGCGCCACCAACATGCTGCGCCTGGCCGGGAAAAAGGCCGCCATCCTCACCCTCGTCGGCGACCTGGCCAAGGGCCTGGTGCCGGTGCTCGTCGCCCGCCTGTTCGGCCTGGGCGCGATGCAGGAGGCCTGGGTCGGCGTGGCGGCGGTGATCGGCCACCTCTACCCGCTGTACTTCAACTTCCGTGGCGGCAAGGGCGTGGCCACCGCCGCCGGCATGCTCCTGGCGCTCTACCCGCCGGCCGCGCTGCTCGCTGCAGTGGCCTGGCTGCTCACCTTCAAGCTCTCCCGCACCAGCTCGCTGGCCTCGCTGGTCGCCACCCCGCTCACCCTGCCACTGCTGGCCTGGCAACTGCCGGCGGCGCTGCTGCCGATGACCTTCCTCACCGGGCTCATCGTCTGGCGCCACCGCGGCAACCTGCGCGACCTGCTGGCCGGGCGCGAGAGACATTTCTAGGGCGTAGAGCTTCAAGCGACAAGCTGTAAGCTGCAAGCGAAAAGTGGCACCACGCCGCTTGCAGCTTACAGCTCGTCGCTTTCGGCTCACCGTCGTCAGACGGCTGGCAACGACTCCATCGGCCAGCGCGCGCGCACGTCGATGGCCGGGCCGTCGTGCTGGCCGGCCAGCAGGCGCTGGCAACCGGCGTAGGCGATCATCGCGCCGTTGTCGGTGCAGAACCGTGGACGGGCGTAGAACACCTGGCCACGGAGTTCGCCGAGCATCTTCTGCAGGTGCTCGCGCAGGGCGCGGTTGGCGCTGACCCCACCGGCGATCACCAGGTTCTTCAGGCCGGTCTGCTTGAGGGCGCGGCGGCACTTGATGGTCAGCGTCTCGACCACCGCCTGCTGGAAGGCCAGGGCGATGTCGCAGCGCGTCTGCTCGCCGTCGTCGCCCGCCTCGCGGCAGCGCTGCCAGGTGTTCAGGGCGAAGGTCTTGAGGCCGCTGAAGCTGAAATCCAGGCCGGGCCGGTCGGTCATCGGCCGGGGAAACACGAAGCGCCCCGGGGCGCCCCGCTCGGCCAGCCGGGCGATCTCCGGGCCGCCGGGGTAGCCCAGGCCGAGCAGCTTGGCGGTCTTGTCGAAGGCCTCGCCGGCGGCGTCGTCCAGGGATTCGCCCAGCAGTTGGTAGCGGCCGATACCATCCACCCGCACCAGTTGGGTGTGGCCACCGGAAACCAGCAAGGCGACGAACGGGAATCGCGGCGGCTGCTCTTCCAGCATGGGCGCCAGCAGGTGGCCTTCCATGTGGTGCACGCCGACGGCCGGTATGCCCCAGGCGAACGCCAGGGCCTGGGCGCAGGACGCGCCGACCAGCAACGCGCCCACCAGGCCGGGGCCGGCGGTGTAGGCGATGGCGTCGATCCCGCTCGGCGGACAGCCGGCCTCGTCGAGCACCTGGCGGATCAGCGGCAGCATGCGCTTGACGTGGTCGCGCGAGGCCAGCTCGGGGACCACGCCGCCGTAGACGCGATGCAGGTCGATCTGACTGAACAGCGCGTCGGCCAGCAGGCCGCGTTCGCTGTCGTAGAGGGCGACGCCGGTTTCGTCGCAAGAGGTTTCCAACCCCAGCACACGCATGGGTTCGAGCCTTCAGTTCTGGGCAAATGAGAAGCGGCGGATGATAATCGCCCGCTGCGGACGCCGACCAGCGTTTTTCGATCGGAGGCTTTGCATTCCTGAGCCCGAACCGTTAATATCCGCAACCCTTGAAAACCGCCGTCTCCAGTGCCTACTGCCAGGAGCGCGATAAATCCCCGGTAATCATTGAAGGTACGACCTGGATGCCCGCCGTCAAAGTTAAAGAGAACGAACCCTTCGACGTAGCCCTGCGTCGTTTCAAGCGCTCCTGCGAAAAAGCCGGTGTACTGGCTGAAGTCCGTAGCCGCGAGTTCTACGAAAAGCCCACCGCCGAGCGCAAGCGCAAGGCCGCTGCCGCTGTCAAGCGTCACGCCAAGAAAGTGCAGCGCGAACAGCGCCGCCGCGAGCGCCTGTACTGAGTTCGACTCAGCCGCACGCTCTGCACATCGCCCGGCCCACTCGCCGGGCGAGTGCCTGAAAGGCTACACCGCACTCCGATTCGCGCCTGGCGAAGCTCGGAGTTTTTTGCTTTTCACGCCCCATGAAATGCCATACTCCAAGCCAGCCTTGGGTGTATGCCTGGGTCCATCCTGCGTCCCGACGAGTCTATGGCCGGCCTGATTCCGCAATCCTTCATCGATGACCTGCTCAACCGCACCGACATCCTCGATGTGGTGAGTTCGCGCATCCAGTTGAAGAAGACCGGCAAGAACTACAGCGCCTGTTGCCCGTTCCACAAGGAGAAGACACCCTCCTTCACGGTCAGCCCCGACAAGCAGTTCTACTACTGCTTCGGCTGCGGCGCCGGCGGCAATGCGCTGGGCTTCATCATGGACCACGACAATCTGGACTTCATCCAGGCCGTCGAGGACCTGGCCAAGCGCGCCGGCATGGACGTGCCCCGCGAGGAAGGCCGGCGCGGCAAGCCGCGGCAGCCGACCGACTCGCCGCTGTACCCGCTGCTGAGCGCCGCCGCCGACTACTACCGCCAGGCGCTGAAGAGCCACCCGGCGCGCAAGGCCGCGGTGGAATACCTCAAGGGCCGCGGCCTGACCGGCGAGATCGCCCGCGACTTCGGCCTGGGCTTCGCCCCGCCGGGCTGGGACAACCTGTTCAAGCACCTGGGCGGCGACAACCTGCAGCTCAAGGCCATGCTCGACGCCGGCCTGCTGGTGGAGAACCCCGACAGCGGCAAGCGCTACGACCGCTTCCGCGACCGAGTGATCTTCCCCATCCGCGACAGCCGCGGGCGGGTGATCGCCTTCGGCGGCCGGGTGCTGGGCGACGACAAGCCCAAGTACCTGAACTCCCCGGAAACCCCGGTGTTCCACAAGGGCCAGGAGCTCTACGGGCTGTTCGAGGCGCGCAAGAACAATCGCGATCTCGACGAGATCATGGTGGTGGAAGGCTACATGGACGTGATCGCCCTGGCGCAACAGGGCATCCGCAACGCCGTGGCCACCCTCGGCACCGCCACCAGCGAGGAGCACATCAAACGCCTGTTCCGCCTGGTGCCGAACATCCTGTTCTGCTTCGATGGCGACCAGGCCGGGCGCAAGGCCGCCTGGCGCGCCCTGGAATCGGCCCTGCCGAACCTGCAGGACGGCCGCAAGATCCGCTTCCTGTTCCTCCCCGAGGGCGAGGACCCGGACAGCCTGGTCCGCGCCGAAGGCCCCGACGCCTTCCGCGCGCGCCTGACCCACCAGGCCCAGCCGCTGGCCGACTACTTCTTCCAGCAGCTGACGCAGGAAGCCGACCCCAGCACCCTGGAAGGCAAGGCGCACCTGGCGACCCTGGCCGGCCCGCTGCTGGAGAAGATACCCGGCAACACCCTGCGCCTGCTGATGCGCCAGCGCCTGGGCCAGATCACCGGCCTGAGCGGCGAGGCGCTGAACCAGTTGAACGCGCCGCGCGCCAGCGGCGGCCAGGGGCACGGCCAGGCCACGCCGAACGCCGCTGCGGACAGCCACGCGCACGAATACAGCGACTACGATGTAGGCCACTTCGCCGATCACGGCGAGCCCAGCTACCAGGACAGCGCCAGCTATTTCGAGGCGCCGTCGGATTTCGCCGGTGGCAAACCGGGCAAGAAGCCCTGGAAAGGCGAGCGCAAATGGGACGGCAAAGGAGGCAAGGGCGGCAAGCGCGGCGACTTCGCCCCGCGCCAGCCGCGCACCGAGATCAGCGTCGAATCCCCCACCCTGACCGCGCTGCGCACCCTGCTGCACCACCCGCAACTGGCGCAGAAGGTCGAGGACGCCAGCCATTTCGCCAACGAAGGGCAGACCTACTCGCAACTGCTGGCGGCGCTCGTCGAAGCGCTGCAGAAGAACCCGAAGCAGCGCTCGATGCAGTTGATCGCGCGCTGGCACGGCACTCCGCAAGGGCGCCTGCTGCAGGCCCTGGCGGAAAAGGAATGGCTGATCGACCAGGGCAATCTTGAAAAGCAGTTCTGCGACACCATTACTACACTTGCACACAGTCAGCTGCACAACAGCCGCGAAGCGCGGCTGCGCAGCGTGATGCAGAAGAGCCCCAGTGAACTGACTGACGAAGAGAAAGCTCTATTGAGGGAGCACTTCAGCAACGCCTCTTCACCAGGCCCCCAGAGCTGAACTGGCGCCTGAAGCCTCGAATCTGGTATAATCCTCGGCTTATTTCAGCCCGCCAAGACCTTCAGTGGATAGGGTGTTATGTCCGGAAAAGCGCAACAGCAATCTCGTCTCAAAGAGTTGATCAGCCGTGGTCGTGAGCAGGGCTACCTGACTTACGCGGAGGTCAACGACCACCTGCCGGAGGATATTTCCGATCCGGAACAGGTGGAAGACATCATCCGCATGATCAACGACATGGGGATCAACGTATTCGAGACAGCCCCGGATGCGGATGCCCTGTTGCTGGCCGAAACCGATACCGACGAAGCCGCCGCCGAGGAAGCCGCCGCCGCGCTGGCCGCGGTGGAGAGCGACGTCGGCCGCACCACCGACCCGGTGCGCATGTACATGCGCGAGATGGGTACCGTGGAGCTGCTGACCCGCGAAGGCGAGATCGAGATCGCCAAACGCATCGAGGAAGGCATCCGCGAGGTCATGAGCGCCATCGCCCAGTTCCCTGGCGCGGTGGACGGCATCCTCGCCGAATACCAGCGGGTGGTCAGCGAAGGCGGCCGCCTGTCCGACATCCTCAGCGGCTACATCGACCCGGACGACGGTTCGGTGCCCGCCGAGGAAGTGGAACTCGACCTCAAGGACAGCGCTGGCGCCAAGGCCAAGGATGACGAGGAAGAGGACGAGGAGTCCGAAGACGACAGCGAAGACGAAGGCGACGGCGGTCCGGACCCGGAAGAGGCCGCGCGCCGCTTCGGCCTGGTCGCCGATCAGCTGGACAAGACCAAGAAGGCACTGAAGAAGCACGGTCGTGGCAGCAAGCAGGCCGACGCGGAAATGCTCGCCCTGGCCGAGCTGTTCATGCCGATCAAGCTGGTGCCCAAGCAGTTCGACGTCCTGGTCGCCCGCGTCCGCGATGCCTTGGACCAGGTGCGCCGCCAGGAACGCGCCATCATGCAGCTGTGCGTGCGTGACGCGCGCATGCCGCGCGCCGACTTCCTGCGCCTGTTCCCCGGCCAGGAAACCGACGAATCCTGGATCAACGGCGTGCTCAAGGCCAAGCCGAAATACGCCGAAGCCCTGGAGCGCGTGAAGGACGACGTCATCCGCAACCAGCAGAAGCTCTCCGCGCTGGAAAGCAACGTCGACCTCAAGGTCTCCGAGATCAAGGACGTCAACCGCGCCATGTCCATCGGCGAGGCCAAGGCCCGCCGCGCCAAGAAGGAAATGGTCGAGGCCAACCTGCGTCTGGTGATCTCCATCGCCAAGAAGTACACCAACCGTGGCCTGCAGTTCCTCGACCTGATCCAGGAAGGCAACATCGGCCTGATGAAGGCGGTGGACAAGTTCGAATACCGCCGCGGCTACAAGTTCTCGACCTACGCCACCTGGTGGATCCGCCAGGCGATCACCCGCTCGATCGCCGACCAGGCGCGCACCATCCGTATTCCGGTGCACATGATCGAGACCATCAACAAGCTCAACCGCATTTCCCGGCAGATGCTCCAGGAAATGGGCCGCGAACCGACCCCGGAAGAGCTGGGCGAACGCATGGACATGCCGGAAGACAAGATCCGCAAGGTCCTGAAGATCGCCAAGGAACCGATCTCCATGGAAACCCCGATCGGTGACGACGAAGACTCGCACCTGGGCGACTTCATCGAGGACTCCACCATGCAGTCGCCCATCGAAGTGGCGACCAGCGAGAGCCTCAAGGAAGCCACCCGCGAAGTCCTCGCCGGCCTCACCGCCCGGGAAGCCAAGGTGCTGCGCATGCGCTTCGGCATCGACATGAACACCGACCACACCCTCGAGGAAGTCGGCAAGCAGTTCGATGTGACCCGCGAACGTATCCGCCAGATCGAAGCCAAGGCGCTGCGCAAGCTGCGCCACCCGTCGCGAAGCGAACACCTGCGCTCCTTCCTCGACGAGTGATCGAAGAACCCCCGGCACAGCCCGGGGGTTTTTCTTTCAGGGATACTGGCAGGGGGCTACTGGAGCGGCGAGGGCCCGACTACACTTCGGCGTATCCCTCCCCCGGATCGAGGCCCTCCATGCCGCGTCTGCAGGTTGTTCTGTTGTGCCTGGCATTCTGGGCTTCCCAGGCGAGCGCGCTCACCCTAACCCCCGAGGAGCAGACCTGGCTGCGCCAGCACCCGCAGCTGCGCCTGGGCGTGGATGCCTCCTGGCCACCCTTCGAGTTCCGCGACGACCAGGGCCACTACCAGGGGCTCGCCGCCAGCTACGTGCAACTGATCAGCGAACGCCTGCAGGTCGGCATGCAGCCCAGCGAGCCGAGCAGCTGGAGCGAGGTCCTGCAGCAGGCGCGCGACGGCCAGGTCGACCTGCTGCCGGGCATCATGGCGACGCCGGAACGCAGCGAATACCTGACCTTCACCCGCCCCTACCTGGACTTCCCCATCGTCATCCTCGCCCGCAGGGATGGCCCCAACCCGGAAAACCTGAGGGCGCTGTACGGCCTGAAGGTCGGCGTGGTCGACCACTACGCGCCCCATGAACTGCTGATCGCCAAGCACCCGGACCTCAACCTGCTGCCCCTGCCCAGCGTCGCGGCAGCCCTGCAGGCACTGGCCACCGGGCAGGTCGACGCCTTCGTCGGCGACTTCGCCTCCAGCGTCTGGAGCCTGCGCCAGCTCCGCCTCGAAGGCATCCAGATCAGCGGCGAGACGCCCTACCGCTACCAACTGGCCATGGCCGTGCCGCGCAACGACGCGATGCTCGCCGGCATCCTCGACAAACTCTTCGCCGAACTCACCGGCGACGAGGTCGAAGCCCTGCAGGCGCCCTGGGTCGGCGGCCTGCTGGATAACCGGCCGGCCTGGTCGCGGCACCTGCTGACCATCGGCCTGCCGGTGCTGCTGGCGAGCCTGGCGATAGTCGCCGCCCTGGTGGCGATGAACCGCCGCCTGCGCGGCGAAATGGCGCGACGGGTGAAACTCGAACAGGCACTGCGCGACAGCGAGCAGCACTTCCGCGGCCTGGTCGAGAGCATGGCCGCCATCGCCTGGGAGATGCGCCTGTCGGAAAACCGCTTCACCTACGTCTCGCCCCACGCCCAGGAGCTGCTGGGCTACCCGCAGCACGAGTGGCTGACGCCGGGCTTCTGGCAACGCACCCTGCACCCGGCCGACGCCGAACAGGCGATGAGCTACTGCTTCTCCGAGAGCCGCGCCGGGCGCAACCACAGCCTGGACTACCGGATGCTCGCCGCCGACGGCCGCGTGGTGTGGATCCGCGACATCGTCACCCTCATCCACCACGGCGACGAACTCATCCTGCGCGGCCTGATGATCGACATCACCGAGGCCAAGCGCACCGAACAGGCGCTGCGCCTGTCCGAACAGAAATTCGCCTCGGTGTTCCACCATTGCCCGGACATCATCGTCCTGGCCCGGCGCATCGACGGGCGCCTGCTGGCGGTGAACAGCACCTTCGAACAACAGGTCGGCATCCCCGCCAGCGAGGCCCTGGGCAAGACCGCCACCGAGCTGAACATCTGGAGCGAACCGGGCATGGGCCCGCGCATGCTCGAACGCCTGCAGGGCGAGAACCTCAACAACATCGAGATCAGCCTGCATCGCCGCGACGGCGGCCGCTTCACCGCCCTGCTCTCGGCCCAGCGCGTGGCCCTGGACGACACGCCCGCCCTGGTGGTGGTGGCGCGCAACATCTCCCAGCTCAAGCAGACCCAGGAGCAACTGCGCGCCTCCGAGGAAAAATTCGCCAAGGCCTTCCATGCCTCCCCCGACGGCATGCTCATCACCCGCATCCGCGACGGCCTGCTGCTGGAGGCCAACGAAGGCTTCACCCGCATCACCGGCTATGGCCGCGAGAGCGCCAGCGAGCGCTCGACCCTGGAGCTAGGCCTGTGGGCCGACCCGCAGGACCGCGAGCGCCTGCTGCAGATGATCCGCGAACGCTCGACGGTGCAGGACTTCACCGCCTTCATCCGCACCCGCGAAGGCGCCGCCCGGCTCTGCGAACTCTCGGCGCACCATATCGTCATCAGCGGCGAAGACTGCCTGCTGACCATCGCCCGCGACATCACCGAACGCCAACAGATGCAGGAAAAGCTCACCCTGGCCGCCACCGTGTTCGAAAGCACCGCCGAAGGCGTGATGATCACCGACGCCAGCCAGCGCATGATCGCGGTCAACCGCGCCTTCAGCGAAATCACCGGCTACGGCGAGGACGAAGTGCTCGGCCAGTCGCCGCGCCTGCTCGCTTCGGGGCAGCACGACAGCAGCTTCTACGTCGCCATGTGGCACCACCTCAACGCCGAAGGCCACTGGCAGGGCGAGATCTGGAACCGGCGCAAGAGCGGCGAGCTCTACCCGGAATGGCTGACCATCAGCGCGGTGCGGGGCAACAACGGCGAAACCAGCCACTTCGTCGGCGTTTTCGCCGACATCTCCACGCTCAAGTACGCCCAGGCCCGCCTCGACTACCAGGCCCACCACGACCCGCTCACCGGCCTGCCCAACCGCCTGCTGTTCGAGACCCGGCTGACCACCGCGCTGAAGGAAAGCCAGGAAGAACAGCAGCTGGGCGCCGTGCTGTTCCTCGACCTGGACCGCTTCAAGCACATCAACGACAGCCTCGGCCACCCGGTCGGCGACCAGTTGCTGAAATCCATCGCCCGGCGCCTGCGCGAACAGCTGCGCGACATCGACACAGTGGCGCGCCAGGGCGGCGACGAATTCATCATCCTGCTGCCCGGCCTGCACCAGGCCAGCGATGCCGAGCACGTGGCGAAGAAGCTGCTGAACTGCTTCAGCCACGCCTTCGTCGCCGACGACAAGGAATTCTTCGTCAGCGCCAGCATCGGCATCAGCCTGTTCCCGGTGGACGGCAAGGACGTCGCCACCCTGGTGAAGAACGCCGACGCCGCCATGTACCGGGCCAAGGCCCAGGGCCGCAACCGCGTCGAGTTCTACACCCGCGAGCTGACCTTCCAGGCCAACGAACGCGTGGCCCTGGAGCACGAACTGCGCCGCGCCCTGGAAACCCACCAGCTGCAGCTCTACTACCAGCCCAAGCAGGCCCTGGACAGCGGTGCGCTGGTGGGCGCCGAAGCGCTGATCCGCTGGAGCCACCCCAAGTACGGCGCCATCCCGCCGGACCGCTTCATCCCCCTGGCCGAGGAAACCGGGCTGATCCTGCCGTTGGGCACCTGGGTGCTGGAAGAAGCCTGCCGGCAGATGAGCCGCTGGCAACAGAGCCACGCCGCCTTCGGCCCGCTGTCGGTGAACCTGGCCGGCGCCCAGCTGTACCAGCACGACGTGGTCGACCAGGTGCGCGAGCTGCTGCAGCGCTACAACCTGCACGCCCCCAGGCTGCAACTGGAAATCACCGAGAACTTCCTGATGCACCAGACCGACGAGGCCCTGGACACCCTACACGCCCTCAAGGGCCTGGGCGTACAACTGGCCATCGACGACTTCGGCACCGGCTACTCCTCGCTCAGCTACCTCAAGCAACTGCCGCTGGACATCCTCAAGATCGACCAGTCCTTCGTCCACGGCCTGCCCGACGACCCCCACGACGCCGCCATCGCCCGCGCCGTGATCGCCCTGGGCCGCAGCATGAACCTCACCATCATCGCCGAAGGCGTGGAACGCGAGGAACAGGAACGCTTCCTCGCCGAAGAAGGCTGCGACCAGGTCCAGGGCTACGCCCTCAGCCCACCCCTGCCTGCCGAACAATTCGCAGCCCGTTTCCTCACCCCGCTGCAGCCGATTGGCACTGCGCAAGGGACGCCGGTATAATCCGCCGGCCTTCTGGGGGCCTATAGCTCAGTCGGTTAGAGCAGAGGACTCATAATCCTTTGGTCCACGGTTCGAATCCGTGTGGGCCCACCACTCTTCGAAAGCATGAAAGCCGCGCACTGCGCGGCTTTCACGTTTTCGAGCCCGGGTTTCCTGGAACGAGATTCAGCGTTTCAGGGCGGCGATAACATGCTCGGGATCGTTGTGTATCGCCCTCAACAAGGCCTTGGCCGGACCTTCCGGCTCCCGCCTTCCCTGCTCCCAATTCCGCAGTGTGCCCAGGGCGACGTCGATCGCCTTGGCAAACGCCGCCTGCGACAGCCCCGTGGCCTGGCGGATGCTTTTGACCTGTAGCGCATCCACATGGAACTCGCGTGAAGGTTGACGCTCGCCGCGGTCGATCTCGTTCATCTGCTCCATGCTTTGAACGAGCCGGCTGAAGAGATTCTTTTCCATCACTGCCACCCTTTGTTGAGATCGCGGAGCACTTTCTTTTCATCCTCGGACAGGTCGTCCTTCACACCTTTCCTATAGATCAATAGCAGCCGAATCTGATGGGCCGCCATCATGTGGTAGTAGATCACCCGAACACCACCGCACTGCCCTTTCCCATTCGCCTTCCAGCGTACCTTCCGGAGCCCGCCGGTGTGCTGGATCACATCACCAGCCTGGGGATTCTCTGCCAGGTACTGCTGGAAGTGCTTGTATTCGTCGTCGCTGAGCAACTCCCGAAGGTCTTCGGTGAAGATCGGCGTTTCGATGAAGATCATGCAATCCCTTGCCCTTATGTACGCCATTGGCGCATTGAAACTATAGACTCGGATACCTATGACTTCAAGACTCATCGCCCCGCCTGCACGCTGAGCCGAATAGCTCGCACAATCGGCTAATCCAATGAGCCGAATGATCCACTTATTCGGCTCACCGACCTTGGAAGAAATGTCGAGTCGGTGCGCGCCTCCCTGGCGCGGCGGCTGGGCCTGGAGAGTGGCGGGCGCAGCACCCGCTACCAGGTCAATTGGCCTGCCTCATCCTTGCCTGTAAGAAAATAAGCCTCTATTGCATCGCTTCCCACGGATTGAGGATAGGCACTCCTGTCGCTTCGAAATCAGCCACATTGCGGGTGACTACCGTCATGCCATGAACAAGGGCCGTTGCTGCAATGAGCGCGTCACGCTCGCCTCGCTTGTCGGGCACGTGCAGCCGGGCGCAGCGTTGCGCCACTGCTGTATCGATTGGCAATGTTCGCCCAGAGAACTCCGGCAACACATGTTGCTCCAGCCACGAGCGCAGCAAGGCCCCTTGGGTGGCGTCTTTTCGCTCAATCGACAGAACACCGAGCTCCAGCTCCATGATGGTGATGGCGGACACGAAAAGCTCGGCGGCATCGACGCTTTCACTCCATGCCGCAACGTTCGGGTCAGCTTTGCCGGCCCGAACCTTTCGCAGTTCGGACACCACGTTGGTGTCGAGAACGAACATCATGAGAAGTCAGCCGGCTGGGTACCGATGGTCACACGCGGTGCTTCAAACTCGATGTCCGCAACGTCCGGCATAGCTAGAGAATCGGCAATATTGCGGCGCTGCTTCGTAAGCCGCTGGTATTCCTCGATGCTCAACAATACATGGGCGGGCTTACCGCGATCCGTGATGAACACCGGACCATATTTGGCCGCCTTCTTTGCACGGGTAACATCCTGGTTAAGTTCTCGACTGGATAGGGTCGTGATGGTCATGGCGGCACCTCCCACATGAATCACCAATGTAGGTATGTTGCTACATGAATAGCAAGCTGTCCATAAAGCCGCGCACTGCACAGCTTTTGCGCAGGTATCTCCGGATAGCTCGCACAATCGATTCATGAAATGAGCCGAATAATTGATTTATTCGGCTCATCCTCCCAGAAGGGCTTGCCATGCATTCTTCGCGCCCCGCGAAAAGCCGCCTGATTGCGCAGCGTCTGGTTCAGTTCGAAGACAACTCACGTAACGCGGCGGTAGCCAGGAAGCCGGAGCGGGAGGCGTAGCGGTGGTCGCGCTTCACCCGCTCGTCGATGCGTTGCAGCAGGTTTTCCGGCAGGGTGGCGTTGAAGCGCACGGCCTTGCCCAGGTAGGGGGTGACGTCAAAGTCGACCACTGCCCAGACACCGCCGGCATAGTCGGGGTTGGCCATGTGGACGTCCACTTCTTGCGCTTGCGGCAGTTCCTCGCCATCGGCTACCAGGCCCTCGAAGTGCAGGGCCAGGGCTTCCTGGACGTTTTCCAATGCCTGGCTGACGGTGGTGCCGGCGGAGAAGCAGCCGGGTACGTCGGGTACGGTCACGCCGTAATCCGAATCGGCGTCCTTGTGCAGGACCACGGGGAATTTCATGGCGATGCTCTCCTCTTTCGCAGGCGGGTGGATCATCGAAGGCCAGCCTGTCGCAGGATGCTGTTCACGGTTCCTATCGGCAGGTTGCTCCTGGGGTGGGGAACCGTTACCCGGCCCTTCTTGGTGAAGTGCCTGAATTGGTGGTGACTGCCTTTCACCTCGACCAGGTACCAGCCATCCGCACGAATCAACTCCATTATTTCTCGACTGCGCATCGTCCCTCCGCACAGCCTTGGTGTGTAGCCTACACACCAAGCGCTGAACTATCTACACACCATACACATCATGAGTTTCGAATTGCCGGCCTGATGCCGCCCGGCAATTCAAGGACGCGCGGCTTTGCGGATATGTGTGTAGGTTGGCGATCGCCGGAAACAGGGAAATTCCCTACTCGGAATTGGCGTTGCCGTCCTACAAGACGGCTGCGTAGCTTTCGCTCTGCCACGGATCAGACGTGGCCAGGTGTGGAAACCTGATTAACGAGCGGTCCACTCTCTCAGGGCGAAGTAGGCACGACGTGCCGGTAGTGCCCTGTACGCTGTGGCGGACCGTGCGAGGCGGGCGTTTGCCCGGCCGGCTTACTCGTTATCCGGTTTTCCACCCTTGCACGGTCCGCCTCCCTTCTCCGGATTGCCTGGGTGGCGGCTTCTTCGATGCAGCAAGGAGCGACAGCATGACCCTTTCTACTTCCGATTCCGTTCTCGTCCCTTCCGTTTTCCTGCGCCATCGCCGTCCCCTGAGGGCGGTACTGATCGAGAACCAGGCGTGGTTCGTCGGGCGGGACCTGGCGCGGCTGACCAACAGCCATGTGTCCACGCGGGTTATCCACAAACTGGATGCCGACCAGCAGCGGTTCGAGTGTCTGCAGGCGGCTGGCGGTGAGGTGACGCGTGAGTGGCTGGTCAGCGAGAGCGGCGTTTATGCGCTGCTGATGGTGCATTTCTATCACCCGGAGAACCGGGGCTTGCGGCAATGGTTGAGCAATGAGGTGGTGCCGGCGTTGCGGGATGCGCGGCAGAGTGATCCGGATTTGCCGCGGCGGAGGGTGAAGCGGGTGCAGGGGCAGCAGTTGAGCGTGCTGGATTGGCAGGGGATGTTGTGGGTGCGGTTTGGGGATGCGGTGGGGTTGATGGAGCGGGAGGTGCGGTGGGAGTCGTAGGGTTGGGGGCGGTATTCATGGTGATGGGTATCGCTGCGCTCAACGCCATCCTACGGGGGTCAAGGTTGGGTCAGGTGCGGTTTTTAACTTGGGTTCCCTCTCCCCAGCCCTCTCCCTGAAGGGAGAGGGCTGGGGAGAGGGCTGCCGGGCCTCGCTCTAGCGTCGACAGCCTTGACCGAACCCCGCTTCACCGCTTCGCAATGATGTAAACCGCATGCACGATACCGGGGATGTACCCCAGCAGCGTCAGCAGGATGTTCAGCCAGAACGCCCCGCCGAAGCCGACCTGGAGGAACACGCCCAGGGGCGGGAGGATGATGGCGATGAGGATGCGGATCAGGTCCATGGCTATTGCTCCTTGTAGCGGCATTCACTGACACCTGCATCGACCACGGCGGCCTGGCTGGCGTTCCATCCTTTTGCGCCATCGGCTGGACCGGGTGCCCCCGGCGGGCCATAGTTGTGTGCAGGCTTCGGCCAGTGCGTGCCGAAAAGGTGCAACCCCGCTCAAGCGCCCCTCGGGCGCCCCCCCACTCACCCGATGGCCGGCAAGGTCCGCTTCTTGCAGCGATCGCTGGGTATCCGCCGCATCCATCGGCATGGTCACCTTTCTACACAGTCCGTCGGCTTCGACCAATGATAGGTTGCACCCGGTTGCACCTTTTTCGTCCGACGTTTAAATTCTCGCCACATTTCCGCCGTGCCCACTTTCAATAACAGGTACAACCATGGCCACCACCACCCTTGGCGTGAAGCTCGACGACGCCACCCGTGAACGCCTCAAGCAAGCCGCCCAGGCCATCGAGCGCACGCCCCACTGGATCATCAAGCAGGCGATCTTCAACTACCTGGAGCAGATCGAGGGTGGTCTCTCCCCCGCCCAGCATTCCGGCCTGGCCGCCGCGGCCGGTGGGGAACCGCTGGAGGCGCTGAACGAGCAAGGCCTGCAGGTGTTCCTGGACTTCGCCGAGAGCATCCTGCCGCAGTCGGTGCTGCGCGCCGCCATCACTTCCGCCTACCGCCGCCCCGAGACCGAGGCGCTGCCGATGCTGCTGGAGCAGGCCCGCCTGCCGCAGGACAAGGCCGAAGCCGCCAACAAGATGGCCCTGGGCATCGCCGAGAAGCTGCGCAACCAGAAGAGCGCCGGTGGCCGCCAGGGCCTGGTGCAGGGCCTGCTGCAGGAGTTCTCGCTGTCGTCCCAGGAAGGCGTGGCGCTGATGTGCCTGGCCGAGGCGCTGCTGCGCATCCCGGACAAGGCCACCCGTGACGCGCTGATCCGCGACAAGATCAGCAACGGCAACTGGAGCCAGCACCTGGGCCAGAGCCCGTCGATGTTCGTCAACGCGGCCTCCTGGGGCCTGCTGATCACCGGCAAGCTGGTCTCCACCCACAACGAGGCGGGCATGACCTCCTCGCTCAACCGCATCATCGGCAAGAGCGGCGAGCCGCTGATCCGCAAGGGCGTGGACATGGCCATGCGCCTGATGGGCGAGCAGTTCGTCACCGGCGAGACCATCGGCGAGGCCCTGGCCAACGCCGCGGCCATGGAGAGCAAGGGCTTCCGCTACTCCTACGACATGCTCGGCGAGGCCGCGCTGACCGATGAGGACGCCAAGCGCTACCTGGCCTCCTACGAGCAGGCCATCCACGCCATCGGCAAGGCCTCCCACGGCCGCGGCATCTACGAAGGCCCGGGCATCTCCATCAAGCTCTCGGCGCTGCACCCGCGCTACAGCCGCGCGCAGTACGAGCGGGTGATGGAAGAGCTGTACCCGACCCTGCTGGGCCTGACGCAGATGGCCAAGCAGTACGACATCGGCATCAACATCGACGCCGAGGAAGCCGACCGCCTGGAAATCTCCCTCGACCTGCTCGAGCGCCTGTGCTTCGAGCCATCGCTGAGCGGCTGGAACGGCATCGGCTTCGTCATCCAGGCCTACCAGAAGCGCTGCCCGTACGTGATCGACTACGTCATCGACCTGGCCAAGCGCAGCCGCCACCGCCTGATGATCCGCCTGGTGAAGGGCGCCTACTGGGACAGCGAGATCAAGCTGGCCCAGGTCAACGGCCTAGAGGGCTACCCGGTCTACACCCGCAAGCCCTACACCGACGTTTCCTACATCGCCTGCGCGCGCAAGCTGCTGGCGGTGCCGGAAGCCATCTACCCGCAGTTCGCCACCCACAACGCCCACTCGCTGTCGGCCATCTACCAGCTCGCCGGGCAGAACTACTACCCCGGCCAGTACGAGTTCCAGTGCCTGCACGGCATGGGCGAGCCGCTGTACGAGCAGGTGGTGGGCAAGGTCGCCGACGGCAAGTTCAACCGCCCGTGCCGCATCTACGCCCCGGTCGGCAGCCACGAGACGCTGCTGGCCTACCTGGTGCGCCGCCTGCTGGAGAACGGCGCCAACACCAGCTTCGTGAACCGCATCGCCGACCACAGCATCTCGCTGCAGGACCTGGTGCTGGACCCGGTGCAGCAAGTCGAGCAGATGGCCGCCCAGGAAGGCACCCTCGGCCTGCCGCACCCGCGCATCCCGCTGCCGCGTGACCTCTACGGCGAAGGCCGGGCCAACTCCGCGGGCCTGGACCTGGCCAACGAACACCGCCTGGGCTCGCTCTCCTCGGCGCTGCTGACCAGCACCAACCAGGCCTACGTCGCCCAGCCGGTGCTCGGCGGCGAAGCCCCGGCGCCCGCCGCGGCGGAGCCGGTGAAGAACCCCGCCGACCATCGCGACGTCGTCGGCCAGGTGTTCGAGGCCAGCGAGGCGGACGTGAACAACGCCCTGCTCAGCGCCCAGGCCAGCGGCCCGATCTGGCAATCGACCCTGCCGGAAGAACGCGCCGCCGTGCTGGAGCGCGCCGCCGACCAGATGGAAGGCGAGATGCAGCAACTGATGGGCCTGCTGGTGCGCGAGTCCGGCAAGACCTTCGCCAACGCCATCGCCGAGGTGCGCGAGGCGGTGGACTTCCTGCGCTACTACGCAGCCCAGGCCCGCGCCTTCGCCAACGACAGCCACCGCCCGCTGGGCCCGGTGGTGTGCATCAGCCCGTGGAACTTCCCGCTGGCGATCTTCAGCGGCCAGGTGGCCGCCGCCCTGGCCGCCGGCAACACCGTGCTGGCCAAGCCGGCCGAGCAGACCCCGCTGATCGCCGCCCAGGCCGTGCGCATCCTGCTCGAAGCAGGCGTGCCGGCCGGCGTGCTGCAGCTGCTGCCGGGCCGCGGCGAGACCGTGGGTGCCCGCCTGGTGGGCGACGAGCGCGTGCGCGGGGTGATGTTCACCGGCTCCACCGAGGTGGCCGGCATCCTCCAGCGCAACATCGCCGGCCGCCTGGACGCCCAGGGCCGCGCCATTCCGCTGATCGCCGAAACCGGCGGGATGAACGCGATGATCGTCGACTCCTCGGCCCTGGCCGAGCAGGTGGTGGTGGACGTGATCAACTCCGCCTTCGACAGCGCCGGCCAGCGCTGCTCGGCCCTGCGCGTGCTGTGCGTGCAGGCCGACGTGGCCGACCGCGTGGCGCAGATGCTCAAGGGCGCCATGGCCGAATACACCCTCGGCTCGCCGGAACACCTGAACGTGGACATCGGCCCGGTGATCGACGCCGAGGCCAAGGGCAACATCGACCGCCACATCCAGGCCATGCGCGACAAGGGCCGCAAGGTCTTCCAGGCCGCCCGGGTGAATGGCGACGTGCTCAAGCGCGGCACCTTCGTGGTGCCGACGCTGATCGAACTGGACAGCTTCGACGAGCTCAAGCGCGAGATCTTCGGCCCGGTGCTACACCTGGTGCGCTACGAGCGCTCCGACCTGGACCAGTTGCTGGCGCAGATCAACGCCTCCGGCTACGGCCTGACCCTCGGCGTGCACACCCGCATCGACGAGACCATCACCCAGGTGGTGGGCAGCGCCCACGTCGGCAACCTGTACGTGAACCGCAACATCGTCGGCGCCGTGGTCGGCGTGCAGCCGTTCGGCGGCGAAGGCCTGTCCGGCACCGGCCCGAAGGCCGGCGGCCCGCTGTACCTGTACCGCCTGCTGTCGACCCGCCCGCGCGACGCGGTGGCCAACCAACTGGCCGGCGACAACGTGCAGGCCCTGCCCCGCCCCGCCGAGCGCGAGAAAGCCCTGCAGGCGCTGCGCGACTGGGCGGCCAGGCAGGAGCCGGAACTGGCGAAGGTGGCGGACGAGTTCGCCAGCCTGGCGCAGAGCTACGCCTGCCACGTGCTGACCGGCCCGACCGGCGAGCGCAACACCTACACCCTGCTGCCGCGCGAGCGCGTGCTGAACCTCGCCGAGGAGCGCGCCGACCTGCTGGTGCAGCTGGCCGCCACCCTGGCGGTGGGCAGCCTGGCGGTATGGCCGGCAAGCCAGCGCGAGCTGCGTGACAGCCTGCCCAAGGAAGTGCAGAAGCGCATCGAGCTGGTCAACGACTGGACCGCCGCCGAAGCCGCCTTCGACGCCATCCTGCACCACGGCGATTCCGACCAGCTGCGCGAGGTGTGCGAGCAGGCCGCCAAGCGCAAGGGCGCCATCGTCGGCGTGCACGGCCTGGGCAAGGGTGAAACCGATGTACCGCTGGAACGCCTGCTGGTGGAGCACGCCCTGAGCGTGAACACCGCGGCCGCCGGCGGCAACGCCAGCCTGATGACCATCGGCTGATGTGAAAGCGGCGCCCTACCCGGGCGCCGCCTGCGATACCCGCGCCCTTGCGGCGCGAACCGCGCTACCGCCCTCGCCGAGGGGGCTACCCGCCCGGTAGCGCGGCTTCCCACTGCGGCCCTGCAGGCCACGCGTCCACTCAAACGGTGGATGCCGCGACGGGGCTACCCGCCCCGCCGCTTCCCTCCCTACAGGAACCAGCGGTATTCCCGCGCACTCACCTCGTCCATGAACTCCAGGTGGTCGTGGCGCTTGTTCTCGCAGTAGACGAAGACGAACTCGCTGCCGAGCCCTTCCTTCACCACCGGGTGGTTCTCCATGGCCGCCACTGCGCCGAGCATGTCGCGGGGGAAGTCGATGCCGCTGTCGCGGTCTTCGTTCAGCGGGGCGATGGGCTCCTTGCCCGCTTCCAGACCGTATTCCATGCCGGTGAGGATGGCCGCCAGCACCAGGTAGGGGTTGGCGTCGGCGCCGGCGAGGCGGTGCTCGATGCGCAGGTTCCTGCCATCGGATTCCGGGATGCGGATGCACGCATCGCGGTCCTCGAAGCCCCAGCTGGCCTTGCTCGCGGCGTTCACCCGCGAGCCGTAGCGGCGGTAGGCGTTGTGGTTGGCGGCGAAGATCGGCATGCAATGCGGCAGCAGCTCCAGGCAGCCGGCCACGGCGTGGCGCAGCGGGCGCTGTTCGTCGCCGTCGAGCAGGTTGCGGCCGTCACGGTCGTAGAGGCTGACGTGCACGTGCATGCCGCTGCCCGGCGCGTGCAGGTAGGGTTTGCTCATGAAGCTGGCGCGGTGCCCATGCTTGAGTGCCACGCCGCGGGTGGCGCGGGTGAAGAGCGCGGCCTGGTCGGCGGCGTGCAGGCCGTCCTCGCAGTGGGCGAAGTTGATCTCGAACTGGCCGGGGCCGATCTCGGCGGTGATCACGTTGGCATCCACGCCCTGCTCGCGCGAGGCCTCGACTATCTCGTGGAGCACGTCGGAGAAGCGCGACAGGCGCTCGATGTGCATGTTCGGCTGGTCGTCCTCGTCCTCGCACAGCGGGTCGCGCGGGTACTGCGGCAGGCCGTCCCTGAGCTTCTTGTCGAACAGGTAGAACTCCAGCTCGAAGGCCACCACCGGGCGGATGCCCTTGCCTTCCAGGCGCTTGAGCACGCGCGCCAGCACTTCCCGCGGTTCGAACTCGATGGGCGCCTCGGTACCGTCGGAGCTGATCAGCATCTGCCCCAGCGGCTGGTTCTCCCAGCGCACCGGCTTGAGGCTGCCGGGGATCAGCCGGCGCGGCGCGTCCGGGTCGCCGTCGTTGAAGCAGTAGTCGCCGATCGGGTGCAGGCCGCCCTGCACGCCCAGCAGCACGCAGTTCTGCGGCAGCTTCAGGGGCGAGCCGGCGGCGACTTTCTCCAGCATGTCCACCGGGTAGCGCTTGCCGTAGAAGTGCCCGGGGATGTCCAGGCAGATCAGGTCGACGTAGCGCACGTCCGGGTTCTGGGCGCGGAAGGCGCGTACTTCGCTGAGCAGGTCGGGGAAGGTTTGGCGGTTCATCTTCTTGGTGCCTGTGTGTCAGGCGCAGCCGGATGCCTTCAGGTGAAGATCCAGAGCACCCTCGTTGGTTTGTCTGTCAGGTTGCCGTAGCGGAATTTCGCGTGCGGCGGCAGCTGGAAGCTGTCGTTGGGGTAAAGGGTGACGGTCTCGTCCTGGTACCAGAGGGTCAGTTCGCCCTCCAGCACGAAGCCGCCCTGCTCGGAGCTGTCGTTGAGGTGGTCCTCGCCGCTGGTGGCGCCGGGGGCGAGGATACTGTCGAGCATGGAGAAGCCGCCGGACATGTTCGGCGAGGCGAGGATGTCGGTGATGCCGCCGGCGTAGTACAGCGTGCGGCGGTCGGCCGGGCGCGTCACCCAGGCCAGCTCGCGGGCAGGCCCCTCGGCGTAGAAGTAGGTGGTCGGCACGCCGAGGGCTTCGCTGATGGCAGTGAGGTCGGCCACGGTCGGGCGCGACAGGCCACGCTCGACCTGGGAGAGGAAGCCCACCGAGCGGCCGATGCGCTCGGCCAGGGCGCCGAGGGTCAGGTTCTTGTGCTTGCGCAGGTCGCGGATCAGGGTCGCGAGGTGTTCGTTCTGGTGTTCTTGCATAGGCGCTGCCCGGCTCTGTTCAGAAGAAGTCCCGCAAGCGATACCAGGCTTTGCCGACGGCTTCCAGTGGCGCGGCGAAGCGTTGGCCGCCGGGGAAGCCGGGATTGCTCAGGCGCTGGTACAGGTCGAGCTCCTCGCCATACCCCAGCATGGCCTGGCTGACCGCGCGGGCGGCGGCCAGGCTGGGCAGCACGCCGTGCCCGGAATAGCCCTGCAGCCAGTAGAGGTCGCCGCGGCGGCCGACGTCCGGGGTGCGCCGCATGCTGCAGTCGATGTGCCCGCCCCAGGCGTATTCCAGCGCCACCCCACGCAGCTGCGGGAACACCCGCTCGACGTAGGGCCGGGTGGCCGCGCGGATGTCCGCGGGCATGCCGCCCAGGTAGGTGCAGCCGCCGCCGAACAGCAGGCGGTGGTCGGGGGTCAGGCGGAAGTAGTCGAGGACGAACTGGTTGTCGGTGACACAGCAGTTCTGCGGCAGCAGCGAATGCGCCAGCTCCGCGCCCAGCGGCGCGGTGGCGACCTGGTAGGTGCCCACCGGCAGGATGCGCGCGGAGACTTCCTTGTCCAGGCCGTCGATGTAGGCGTTGCAGGCCAGCACCAGGGCGGCGCAGCGGATGCTGCCGTGCTCCGTCTCGACGACGTAGCCGTTGCCCTGCTCGCTGTAGCGCAGCGCGCGGGTCTGCTCGAAGATGCGCCCGCCGGCCCTCTCCAGCGCGCCGGCCAGGCCGTAGGCCAGCTTCAGCGGGTTGAGGTGCGCGGAATTCGGGTCATACAGGCCGGCCAGGTAGCGTTCACTGGCGATCCACTGCGGCAGCTCGGCGCGGGAAACCATCTGCAGGCCCTCGTAGCCCCAGCGACGCGCGGCCTCGCCCTGCCATTCCTCGAGCATGCCGACGCGGCGCGGCAGTACGGCGGTCCACAGGTGGCCGACGCGGTAGTCGCAGTCGAAGCCGTGGCGCTGCGGCAGGTCGCGCATCTCGCGCGCGGCCCAGAGCATGCCCTGCCACAGGCGCAGGGCGCCTTCATGGCCGAGGTCGGCCTCGATCGGCCCGAGGTCGCTGGACCAGCCCGGCAGCGCCTGGCCGCCATTGCGCCCGGAAGCCGCCCAGGCGATGCGGCTGGCCTCGATCACGCAGACCTGGCGGCCGCCCTCGGCCAGCTGCAGCGCGGTATGCAGGCCGCTGAAGCCGGCGCCGATCACCAGCACCTCGACCTCCAGCGCATCCGTCAGCTGCGCGCGGGGCTGCAGCAACTCCGGGTTGGCGGCGGCGTAGTAGGTGCCGACGGGCTGGCTGGATTGCAGGAACATGGCGACCTCGTGAAATTGTCATGCTTGTTTTTCATGAAAACTAACACAACGAATTTCACGAAGCCAGCCCGGCGCGAATTCGACCTGACCTGCGGCAATGCAATCCCGGGAAAAACCGCCGGCGCCTTGGCATCGGCCCGCCCCGTGCCCATCTGCCTCACAAGCCCATCCACAGCGGGGCCGATCCGTCCACGCGGATGACAGATGCCCATCTGTTGCTATGTTCTTAGAAGGCCGCCGGACGCGGTTAGCGCTGGTGTACAGGGGATAACCGGATGAATCAGATGCTGAAGCCGCAACCGTACTGCAAGAACTGCCGTCTGGCGCCGCCCACGCTCAGCGACGACAAGATTCTCGAGCTGGAGGCCATCATCAAGCCCGGCCACCTGCTGCACAAGGGCGACCACCTGTTCCGCCAGGGCGACACCTTCCACAACGTCTACCTGGTGCGCTCCGGCTCGCTGAAGACGGTGACCACCAACGAGCAGGGCCTGGAGAAGATCACCGGCTTCTACTACGCCAACGAGATCTTCGGCTTCTCCGGCATGGACGAGGGGCGCTACCCGGTATCGGCCATCGCCCTGGAAAGCACCCTGTGCAGCGAGATCCCCTTCGACCAGCTGGAGCTGCTGTCGCAGCAGATTCCCGGGCTGTCGCACCAGTTGCTGCTGATGATGAGCCGCAAGATCCGCGAGGACCAGCAGATGAAGCTGCTGCTCTCGCGGCTCAACGCCGACTCGCGGATCGCCGCCTTCCTGCTGAACATCTCGGCGCACTTCCGCGAGCGCGGCTTCTCGGCCCTGCGTTTTCGCCTGAGCATGTCGCGCCACGAAATCGGCGACTACCTGGGGCTGGCGGTGGAAACCGTGTCGCGCAGCTTCACCCGCCTGCAGAAGAACGGCCTGCTGCGGGTCAACGGGCGGGAGACGGAGATCGTCGACTTCACCGAGCTGTGCGCACTGGCGGGGGGCGAGATCGAACTGTAACGCCTTTATCGCGGACGGAGTCCGCTCCTACGGGAGCATGCCGGTAGCCTACGGCTGCGCCAGGCGTCTTTCGTAGGATGGGTTGAGCGAAACCCATGCGGTCATTGGTGATGGGTATCGCTTCGCTCAACCCATCCTACGGTGTGTGTTCGCCTGAGGATGTGGGAGCGGATTCATCCGCGATGCGGCCGACAGGCCGCCGCCATCCCCGGGGCGCGCAGCCCCGGCCGGGAATAAAAGCCGCCCCGGTGGACCAAAACGACGTCCGGGGGCGGGCGCGAGGCAGGTTGTGGGCAGCCGCCGCGTCAGGCGGGGCCGCTGCCCAGGCATTCGGGGCCCTGCAGGCGGGCCGTCCAGTCTTCCACCACGCCACTGGCCAGGCGTTGCGCGGCGGTCTTGCGCCAGCGCAGCGAGAGCGCGTCGCACGCCATCATCTGGCGCAGGCCGCAGCGCTCCAGCGGTTCGCCGAAGTACCAGCGCAACAGGCTGGCCACGCTCAGCTGCGGGTAGTGCCGCTGCACCAGCTCCAGCGGCGCGGCGGCGCTGACCATCCCAGCGCGACGCACCCGGTAGAACCAGCCGCAGCGGCCCTGCTGCTGCAGCTCCAGCGGCAGTTCCGGCAGGTTCCAGCGGCGCCCCAGGCGGTAGCATGGCGAGCGCGGCTGGCTGACCTCGATCAGCGCATCGCCCCAGCGGAACAGGTCGCCGATGCACACGTCGGCCTCGTTCACACCGAAGGTCGACAGGTTCTCGCCAAAGGCCGGTTGCTGCCAGCGCTGCTGCGGATGCTGCTTGCGCCAGTGGCGGTAGTGCTCGGCCGGATAGTGGTGCAGCGCACGGTCGAGGCCGCCGTGGTGGCGCAGGTCAGCCTGTTCGTCGCCGGGCAGGCCTTCGCTGCCCAGCCAGACTTCCTCGCGGGTTTCCAGCTTGTCGATGGCGCTGACCAGGCCGCCCCAGCACTCTTCGACTTTGCCTATGAAAACACCCTGGATGACGATGCCTTCCACCTTTGTCTACCCGTCTGCAGCAGCGGACAGGCACTAGACTAGAGCCTCGGATAGGTACCTATCCATTTCGATTTTCCAGTTTCGTTGATAAGCCGCGCTTATGGATTTCCGCCAGCTCCGCTATTTCGTCGCGCTCTACGAGGAAGGCCACGTCGGCCGTGCCGCCGAGCGCCTGGCCCTGTCGCAACCGGCGCTGTCACAGCAGATCCGCCAGCTGGAGCGGAGCCTCGACGTGGCCCTGTTCCAGCGCATCGGCAAGCGCCTGGTGCCGACGGCGGCGGCGCACACCCTGTACAACCATGCCGTGCCCCTGCTCGAAGGCCTGGAGCGCGCCCACGAGGCCCTGCGCGGCTTCCGCGGGCAGGCCGCGCGCAGCCTGGCCATCGGCGTGCTGCAGACGGTGAACGCCAGCCTGGTGCCCTACCTGGTGGAACGCCTGCACGCTGCGCAGCCGCACCTGCAGGTGCGCATCTACGAGCTGTCCGGGGTGGAGATCGAGCGCCGGCTGCTGGCCGGGCAGTTGGACATCGGCATCGGCTTCCTGCCACCGCGCCAGCCGGCGCTGCATGGCGTGGAGCTGTACCCGGACGAGCTGCAGCTGGTGATCCCCGCCGACCACCCGTTGCGCGAGTTCAAGAAGGTATCCCTGGCCCAGGCCGCGGAACTGCCGATGCTGCTGCTGGGCGAGGAATTCCGCGCCCGGCAGATCTGGCAGGAGCAACTGGCCGCCATCGGCCGCCGGCCACGGGTGCAGGCCGAGCTGAACCACATGAGCGGCATCCTCGACAGCCTGCCCCACAGCCGCTTCGCCACGGTGCTGCCGGGCCGCGCGCGACAACTGCACAGCAACCGCGACCTGCTGTGGAAGCCGTTGAGCGAGCCGCGCATCCCGCTGAGCGTAGGCCTGGTGTACCGCGACGCGCAGCGCCAGCACAGCACGGTGGAGCTGCTGCGTTCGCTGCTGGAAGGCGCGGTGCAGGGTTTTTCGTAGGGCCCCGCGCCAAGATGCTCTTCGTAGGAGCGGAGCTTCTCCGCGATAGCCGGGCGTCCCGGCACGGATCGCGGATGAGATCCGCTCCTACGCCGCCCCACCCACGCCATTCCCTTTGTAGGAGCGGGCCCTGCGCGCGAATCGCGGGCAGGGCCCGCTCCTACAGTCGGCTGGGCGGGGAAAAACCGCAGGCAAAGAAAAACCCCGCCTTGCGAGCGGGGTTTTGCAGACCGATATCCTGACGTCCATGCTGGCCACCATCCGTGGTGGAATCCCTATCTTTCCGTTTTGTCGTCGGCGCTTCCTGCGCAGTGTCCTGACTGGAAACAAGATTACTCGCCAGCCCCCGTCGTCGATAGACGCCAAATGACACCACGACGTGTAAGCCTAGGCTTACAAAGCGTTGCCCCGCTGAAACGACAAGGCCCCGCCGAAGCGGGGCCCTGCCTGCCTGCGCGGCTTAGAACTGCGCGGCGTCGAGCAGGTACAGCGACTCGCTGCCGGCCTTCACTGAGGCGCTCAGCGAGTGGATGCGCGGCAGCAGACGGGCGAAGTAGAAGCGCGCGGTACCCAGCTTGCTGGCGTAGAAGTCGTCCTGCCCTTCCTTGCCCTGCGCGGCGCGAGCCATCAGCGCCCACATGTAGGCGTAGGCGGTGTAGCCGAACACCTGGAGGTATTCCACCGAGGCGGCACCGATCTCGTTGGGGCTGGCCTTGGCGCGGTCCAGCACCCAGGCGGTC
This sequence comes from Pseudomonas sp. JH-2, assembly GCF_036231725.1. NCBI lineage: Bacteria > Pseudomonadati > Pseudomonadota > Gammaproteobacteria > Pseudomonadales > Pseudomonadaceae > Pseudomonas > Pseudomonas sp. JH-2. The sequence continues at coordinate 68,287 of NZ_JAZAQP010000015.1, forward strand.
AGCTCTTCGAGGTTCTGCACGGCAGCGTTCAGCGGGCCGGTGAACTCGGCCAGCTCGGCGCCGGCCGAGGCGGTGAAGGCTTTGATCTCGTCGGTGAAGTGCTTGGCGAAGGCGCCACCGCTACCGACGATCTTGCGGCCCATCAGGTCCAGCGCCTGGATGCCGTTGGTGCCTTCGTAGATCTGGGTGATGCGACAATCCCGGACAAGCTGCTCCTGGCCCCACTCGCGGATGAAGCCATGGCCGCCGAACACCTGCTGGCCGTGGACGGTGGTTTCCAGGCCCATGTCGGTTAGGAAGGCCTTGGCCACCGGGGTCAGCAGGGCGACCAGGTCCTCGGCGCGCTTGCGCACGGTGGGCTCTTCGCTGTACTTGGCGGTGTCCAGCTGCATGGCGACGTAGCTGGAGAAGGCGCGGCCGCCCTCGTTCAGCGCCTTCATGGTCAGCAGCATGCGGCGCACGTCCGGGTGCACGATGATCGGGTCGGCCGCCTTGTCCTTGGCCACCGGGCCGGTGGGCGCGCGGCTCTGGATGCGCTCGCGGGCGTATTCCACGGCGCTCTGGTAGGAGCGCTCGCCGGTGGCCAGGCCCTGGATGCCAACGCCCAGGCGCTCGTAGTTCATCATGGTGAACATGGCCGCCAGGCCCTTGTTCGGCGCATCGACGATCCAGCCGGTGGCGCCGTCGAAGTTCATCACGCAGGTGGCCGAGGCCTTGATGCCCATCTTGTGTTCGATGGAGCCGCAGCTCACGGCGTTGCGCTCACCGAGCGAGCCGTCCTCGTTGACCAGCACCTTGGGCACCAGGAACAGCGAGATGCCCTTGGAGCCGGCCGGCGCGTCGGGCAGCTTGGCCAGTACCAGGTGGATGATGTTCTCGGCCAGGTCGTGCTCGCCGCCGGTGATGAAGATCTTGGTGCCGCTGACCTTGTAGCTGCCGTCGGCCTGGGGCTCGGCCTTGGTGCGGATGATGCCCAGGTCGGTGCCGGCGTGGGGCTCGGTCAGGCACATGGAACCGGCCCAGGTACCGGCGTACATGTTCGGCAGGTACTTGCCCTTGAGTTCTTCGCTGGCGTGGTTGAGCAGCGACAGGCAGGCGCCGGCGGTCAGCATCGGATAGAGGCCGAAGGACAGGTTGGCCGCATTGACCATCTCCTCGACCTGCGCACCGATGACCTTGGGCATGCCCATGCCGCCGAATTCCGGCGCGCCGCCCACGCCCACCCAGCCGCCTTCGGCGTAGGTGCGGTAGGCCTCGGGGAAGCCGGCCGGGGTCTTCACGCCCTCGGCGCTCCAGCTGCAGCCTTCTTCGTCGCCGCTGCGGTTCAGCGGGGCGATCACGCCCGCGGTGACCTTGCCGGCTTCCTCGAGGATGGCGTTGGCGGTGTCGACGTCCACCGTCTCGGCCAGGCCCGGCAGCTCGGCCCAGAGCTTGCCCACCTCGAAGACTTCGTGGAGGACGAATTGCATGTCGCGCAGCGGTGCTTTGTAGTCAGCCATGTAGGAATCCTCGAGCGAAACAACGGCTGAACAAGCAGCCAGCGGTATTCAGGATAGGACGTACGCAAGGGTACGCCGGCGGAGTTTACCCCGACAACTCTTCAGAGCCATAGCGTCATATTGCGAACGAATTGTTAATCATCGGTCACACCATATGCGCCCACCGGACAGCCAGCGGCCCCGGCCGCCACGAGGGGCGACCGGGGCCGCGGTCGGCGCGTCAGAGGGCGAACTGCTCGGCGGACAGGCGCATCAGGCTTTCGCCGCCGGCCTCCACCGCCGCCTTGTGCGCGGCCGCGCGCGGCAGCAGGCGGGCGAAGTAGAAGTCCGCGGTGGCCAGCTTGGCCTGGTAGAAATCGGCTTCGGTGCTGCCTTGCTCCAGCTTGTTCCGGGCCACCAGGGCCATTTGCAGCCAGAAGTAGCCGAGGGTGACGTAGCCGGAGAACATCAGGTAGTCCACCGCCGCCGCGCCGACTTCGTCGGGGTTCTTCATGGCGGCCATGCCGACCTTCTGCGTCAGCTCGCCCCACTGCTTGTTCAGCGCCGCCAGCTGCGCTACCTGGGCCTTCAGCTGCGGGTGCTCGGCATTGGCCTGGCACAGCTGGTGGACCAGCCTGGTGAAGCCCAGCAGCAGCTTGCCCTGGCTGCCGAGCACCTTGCGCCCGAGCAGGTCCAGCGCCTGGATGCCGTTGGTGCCTTCGTAGATCGGGGCGATGCGACAATCCCGGACAAGCTGCTCCATGCCCCACTCGCGGATGAAGCCGTGGCCGCCGAACACCTGCATGCCGTGGTTGGTGACCTCCAGTCCGGTTTCGGTCATGAAGGCCTTGCAGATCGGGGTGAGGAAGGCCAGCAGGTTGGCCGCCTGCTCGCGTTCCTCGGCGCTTTCGGAAAGGTGCTCGATGTCCAGCAGCTGCGCGGTGAAGTAGGCCAGGGCGCGGTTGCCCTCATTGAAGGCCTTCATGGTCAGCAGCATGCGCCGCACGTCCGGGTGCACGATGATCGGGTCGGCCGGCTTGTCCGGCGCCTTGGGCCCGGTCAGGGCGCGCATCTGCAGGCGCTCGCTGGCGTACTTCACGGCGCCCTGGTAGCTGGTCTCGCCGAGGCACAGGCCCTGCATCCCGGTGCCCAGGCGCGCGTGGTTCATCATGGTGAACATGCAGGCCAGGCCCTTGTTGGCCTCGCCGATCAGGTAGCCGGTGGCGCCGTCGAAGTTCATCACGCAGGTGGCCGAGGCCTTGATGCCCATCTTGTGCTCGATGGAACCGCAGCTCACCGCGTTGCGCGCGCCGGCCTCGCCGCTGGCGTCGAGGCTGAACTTGGGCACGATGAACAGCGAGATGCCCTTGGTGCCGGCCGGGGCGTCGGGCAGCTTGGCCAGCACCAGGTGGATGATGTTCTCGCTCATGTCGTGCTCGCCGGCGGAGATGAAGATCTTGGTGCCGCTGATGGCGTAGCTGCCGTCGGCGTTGGGCACGGCGCGGGTCTTGATGATGCCGAGGTCCGTGCCGCAGTGCGGCTCGGTCAGGCACATGGTGCCGGTCCAGGTGCCCGCGGTCATGCGCGGTAGGTAGGCCTGCTTCTGCTCGACGCTGCCGTGGGCGTGGATGGCGGCCATGGCGCCCTTGGTCAGGCCCGGGTACATGCCCCAGGAGCAGTTGGCCGCGCCGATCATCTCGCTGACCAGCAGGCCGAGGGACGGCGGCAGGCCCTGGCCGCCGTACTCGGGGTCGGACGACACGCCGTTCCAGCCACCCTCGACGTACTGCGCGAAGGCTTCCTTGAACCCCTTGGGCGTGGTCACCACGCCATTGTCGAAGTGGCAGCCCTCCTCGTCGCCGGAACGGTTCAGCGGCGCCAGCACCTGCTCGCAGAACCTGGCCCCTTCCTCGAGGATCGCGGCGACCATGTCCGGGCTGGCATCGGTCGCGCCCAGGGCCTGGTAGCGGCCGGCGAAGTCGAAGACTTCGTCGATCAGGAAACGCACGTCGCGCAGGGGTGCCTTGTACTCGGGCATGGCAGTTCTCCAGTCGGTTCGGCGCCGGAACGGCGCGGATAGACCCTGAACCTACTGTGCGCCGGAAAGCGGCGGCAATCACTCTGCGCGCGATGAATGCGCGGCCATAACCGGGCCCGGCCTCGGGCCGGCCGCACCACCCCGCGACGGCCCCGGCCATACGCTGCAACGCGGTACTCGCGGCCTGCACGGGCACAAAAAAGCCCGCCATCAGGGCGGGCTTCCTGCACGGGAGAGCCGATCAGGCGAAGACCACTTCCACCCGCCCCTCACGGCGTGAACGGGGCGCGGCCTTGACCACGATCTGGACGTCACGTCCGAGCCGGGCCAGGCAGTCGATCATCTTGGCCTCGCTGATGCCTCTGAACTTCCCACGCAACATGTCGGAAACCTTGGGCTGGGGAAGCCCGAGGATTTCCGCGGCCTGGGTCTGTGTCAGGTGGCGAGCCTTGATGATGCTGCCGATCTTGGATGCCAGCCTGGCCTTGACCTGCATCTCGCCGGCATCGTCCCTGCCGAGGTCGGCATAGACGTTGCCGCTACCTTCTTCGAACTCAATCATTTTCTACGCTCTTCGCATGGGCTTCCGCGTCTTTCAGCCTTTTCTTGATCAGCGCTATGTCGTGCTGCGGAGTCTCTATGCCTCTGGTCGATTTCTTCTGGAAGCAGTGCAGAGCATAGACCGCTGCTGCAAGTTTCACCGTGTAGACCGCTCGATAGGTGTCGCCGTCGTAATCCTCGACGACTTCCAGCACTCCAGCGCCCGAGAAGCCCTTCATCGGCTTGGCCTGGGGATGCTTGCCGCCCTCCTGGGCCTGGTGCAGGGCGAAGCCGAATACATCCTGGACATCCTCGGGCATGTCCAGAAGGTCCTTCTTGCTGCTGCCCATCCAGATCAACGACTTCACTGATGGCTCGGCTTTCCCATGAACGGCCGAACGAATCTATACCCATATTGGTATAGCGATCAAGCCGGGCCACGATCGCGAGTGGAGCAGGCTCGGAAATGAAAACACCCTGCGGGCGCTTGGCTCGCAGGGTGTCGGGTGCCTCCGTGGACAGCCCGCCAAGGGGCGGGCTGGTGCCAGCGGCGCTATCAGTAACCGAGGGAGAAGTCTTCCTCGGCCATGTCCATCAGGTTGCCGGCGCCGGACAGCATGGTGGCGACGTGGGTGCGGGTACGCGGCAGGATGCGCTGGAAGTAGAAGCGCGCGGTTTGCAGCTTGGCCTTGTAGAAGGCCTCCTCGCCGGTGCCGGCGGCCAGTTTCTCGGCGGCCAGGCGTGCCATGTCGGCCCAGAAGTAGGCCAGGCAGGCGTAGCCGGAGAACATCAGGTAGTCCACCGAAGCGGCGCCGACTTCCTCGCGGTCCTTCATGGCGGCCATGCCGACCTTCATGGTCAGTTCGCCCCACTCCTTGTTCAGCGCGGCCAGCGGCGCGACGAATTCCTTGACGGCGTCGTTGCCTTCGTTGGCCTGGCAGAACTTGTGCACGATCTTGGTGAAGCCCTTGAGCGCCTCGCCCTGGGTCATCAGTACCTTGCGGCCCAGCAGGTCCAGCGCCTGAACGCCGGTGGTGCCTTCGTACAGCATGGAGATGCGGCTGTCGCGGACGTTCTGTTCCATGCCGTGCTCGGCGATGAAGCCGTGGCCGCCATAGATCTGCACGCCGTGGTTGGCCGACTCGAAGCCGACTTCGGTCATGAACGCCTTGGCGATCGGGGTGAGGAAGGCCAGCATCGCGTCAGCGGCTTTCTTCTCTTCTTCGTCCTGGCTGCGCTGGACGATGTCCACCTGCTTGGCGGCGAAGTACAGCATGGCGCGGTTGCCTTCGGCGAAAGCCTTGGCGGTCAGCAGCATGCGGCGCACGTCCGGGTGCACGATGATCGGGTCGGCGGCCTTTTCCGGGGCTTTCGGGCCGGTCAGCGAACGCATCTGCAGACGCTCGCGAGCGTAGGCGATGCCACCCTGGAAACCGATCTCGGCGTGGGCCAGGCCTTGCAGCGCGGTACCCAGGCGGGCGGTGTTCATGAAGGTGAACATGCAGTTCAGGCCCTTGTTCGGCGGGCCGATCAGGAAGCCGGTGGCGGCGTCGAAGTTCATCACGCAAGTGGCGTTGCCGTGGATGCCCATCTTGTGCTCGATGGAGCCACAGGACACGGCATTGCGCTCGCCTACGCCGCCTTCGGCGTTGGGCAGGAACTTCGGCACGATGAACAGCGAGATGCCCTTGGTACCCTGGGGGGCGTCGGGCAGGCGGGCCAGCACGATGTGGACGATGTTGTCGGCCATGTCGTGTTCGCCGGCGGAAATGAAGATCTTGGTGCCGGTGACCTTGTAGGTGCCGTCGGCCTGGGGTTCGGCCTTGGTGCGCAGCATGCCCAGGTCGGTGCCGCAGTGCGGCTCGGTCAGGCACATGGTGCCGGTCCACTCGCCGGACACCAGCTTGGTCAGGTAGGTGGCCTGCTGTTCCGGGGTGCCGTGGGCGTGCAGGGTGTTCATGGCGCCGTGGGACAGGCCCGGGTACATGCCCCAGGACCAGTTGGCCTGGCCGACCATCTCGCTGATGGCCATGCCCAGGGATTCCGGCAGGCCCTGGCCGCCGTGCTCGACGTCATGGGCCAGGCTCGGCCAGCCGCCCTCGACGAATTGCTGGTAGGCCTCCTTGAAGCCGGTGGGGGTCTTCACGCCCTCGGGGCTCCAGGTGCAGCCTTCCTGGTCGCCGACGCGGTTCAGCGGGGCGATCACCTGTTCGCAGAACTTGGCACCCTCTTCGAGGATGGCATTGACCATGTCCGGCGTGGCGTCCTGGGCGCCCGGCAGGTTCTGGTAGTGCGCTTCGTAGCCCAGCAGCTCGTCGCGAACGAAACGGATATCACGCAAGGGGGCCTTGTAATCAGGCATAGCGGTAAACCTCTACGAAGGGTTCTGGTTAATGGGCGACCGATGCTTGCGGTCGCTGTGCGGGAGCGTTCCCGGCCGCCCAGCCGATGCGCCGTGCGCCTCGACTCTCAAACAGGCGTTTGAAACATACGTTTACGCCCTACCCTTGTCAAGCGCGCAAGCCGACCGCCCGGTCACGCGCGAGGGCACGGGCCAGAGCGCTGAGTTCGCGGGTATCGATAGGCACAAGTAAAGCCCAGCCACGGGCCGCCGACAGGTGACGGCCCGAAGATGCTGAAAGGAAATTCTGAAGGGAGGAAAGGCGTCAGACGCTGATGTCGATCAGCGTCCCGAGGGTTTCGTCGGCGGTCTGCAGGACGCGGCTGGACGCCAGGGCGGCGTACTTGCTCATTTCCATGTCCACCACGGGGCGGGCGATGTCGTCCTGGGCCACGGGCTGCGCGGCCACCTGGGCGGCGGCGCGGTCGACCTGCTGCAGGCCGCGCTGCAGCCCCTGCAGACCGGTACTGAATGCGTTACCGGAGATTTCCATGGTCGATCTTCCTCGGTGGAACCTGCCGCCTATTCAAGCAGGATCGTCGGTGATATTCAAAGGCCATCAGTCCGGAAGATCGAGGATCCCCAGGTCCAGGTGCCCGGCCACGGCGAACGGCGTGGGCGCGGCCAGGCGCGGCACGCGGCCGATGCAGGGCGCCGGCAGGCGTTCGGCGAGGGTCGCCAGGTTCTCTTCCAGGCGCGAGGTCTGTGGGTCGACGATGTTGGCCACCCAGCCGGCCAGCGGCAGGCCGTCGCGCAGGATGGCCTCGGCGCTGAGCACCGCGTGGTTGATGCAGCCCAGGCGCACGCCCACCACCAGGATCACCGGCAGGTCGAGGCGGATGGCCAGGTCCGACAGGCTCTCCTCGCCGGCCAGGGGCACGCGCCAGCCGCCGGCGCCCTCCACCAGGGTGAAGTCGGCGCCGCGCGCCAGCACGTGGCGCACCGGCCCGGCCAGGGTGTCGACGTTCAGCGCCACGCCGACCTCGCGCGCCGCCAGGTGCGGGGCGATGGCCGGCTCGAAGGCGAAGGGGTTCACCTCCTCGTAGGCCAGCGGCAGGCTGCACTCGCCCAGCAGGGCCAGGGCGTCGCCATTGCGCAGGCCCTCGGGGCGGCGCTCGCAGCCGGAGGCCACCGGCTTGGCGGCGGCGGTGGACATGCCGGCCATGCGCGCGGCATGCAGCAGGCCGGCGGCGATGGTGGTCTTGCCGATTTCGGTGTCGGTGCCGGTGATGAAAAACGCGTGTGGCATGGGGTTCCTCTGGAAACGCCCTTGTAGGAGCGAGCTTGCTCGCGAACAGCCCGAGACGGGTTCGCGAGCAAGCTCGCTCCTACGAAGAGATGGGTTTGCGCAGGATGGCGTGGACCACCCTATAGGTCGCCGGCAGCCCCCCGGGCTGGCGGAAGCGTTCGTAGGCCTCGATCAGCGCCCGCACCCTGGCCCGCCCGGTCAGGCCGTCGGGGCGGCCGGGGTTGAGGTTGTGGGCACCCAGGGCCTTGAGTTCGTGGGTCAGGCTGCGCAGGTCGGGGAAGTGCAGCACGCGGTCCTCGGTGGCCAGCTGCAGCACTTCCAGCCCGCTCGCCGCGCACTGCGCCTGGTAGTCGGCGAAGGCGCGGAAGCGGTTGACGTGAACGAAGCCGTCCACCGCCTGCCAGCTGGCGCGCAGCTCGCCCAGGGTGCCGACGCACAGGCTGCTGAAGGCGAACACGCCGCCCTCGCGCAGCACCCGGCGCGCCTCGCCGAGCACCGCCGGCAGGTCAGCGCACCACTGGATGGCCAGGCTGGAGAACAGCAGGTCGCAGCACTCGCCGCGCAGCGGCAGGCGCTCGGCGTCGCCACCGATGAACTGCTGCGCGCCGCCATGCTCACGGGCGTGGCGCAGCATGCCTTCGGCGATGTCCACGGCCAGCCCTTCGGCCTCGCCGAAGCGCCGGGCCAGGGCCCGGCTGAAGTGGCCGGTGCCGCAGCCCAGGTCGAGCCAGCGGCGCACCGCCAGGTCGGCCGGCAGCCGCGCCAGCAGGCCTTCGCCGACGCCGCGCTGCAGTTCGGCCACGGCGTCGTAGGTGGCTGCCGCGCGGGAGAAGGAAGCGGCGACCTGGCGCTTGTCCGGCAGCGCGCCGCCCAGGGGATCAGACATCGTCGCCCTCGTGGATGAAAGTCAGGATGGCCGCGGCCACCTCGTCCGGGCGCTCCAGCGGCAGGCCGTGGCTGGCGCCGGCTATGGTGTTCACTTCCACGTCCGGCAACCACGCCAGCAGGGCGTCGGCGGCGCCGGCCGGGACCAGGGCGTCGTTGCCGGCGAACAGGTGCAGTTGCGGGCCGTCGTAGCGCTCCAGCGCCGCGCGGGTGTCCAGGCGCCCCAGCAGTTGCAGGCCGGCGCTCAGCGCCCCGGCCTCCAGCGCCGGCAGCGCCACCTGCAGCTGCCGCGCCAGGGTGCGGGCGTCGCGGGCGCCCTGGCTGGCCAGCAGGGTGAAGCGCTTGCGCGTCAGTTCCGGCTCCAGCAGGAAGGCCTCGAAGAAATCCTCGAAGACGCTGTTGGGCATGGCCTGCGGCCAGTCGTCCAGTTGGCGGAAGCTGGCGTTGGCGGCCAGGGTGATCAGGCCCCGGCAGGCCTGGCCGCGGCGCGCGGCCAGCTCGGCGGCGAGCATGCCGCCCAGCGACCAGCCGGCCAGCCAGCTGCCTTCGGGCAGTTCGTCGTCCAGCTCGTCCAGCCATAGCGCCGGGTCGGCTTCGCGCGGCAGCGGCTCGATGGCCACGTGCAGGTGCGGCGCCTGCTCCAGCAGGGCGTCGCGCAGCGGCTCCAGGGGCGCGCAGCCCAGGCCCCAGCCGGGCAGCAGAATCAGTTGGTCACGCATCCTCGCCCTCCTCGGCGTCGAGTTCCGCCAGCAGGCTGCTGGAGACCTGGCGCCAGCTCTGCTCCAGGGCTTCGAGCAGGCGGTCGACCTGCTCCTCGCTGTGGCTGGCGCTGAAGGTCACTCGCAGCCGCGCACTGCCGGCCGGCACGGTCGGCGGGCGGATGGCGCCGACCAGGATGCCGTGGTCGCGCAGCGCCGCCGACAGCGCCATGGCCTGGCGGCTGCCGCCGATGAGGATCGGCTGGATCGGCGTGAAGCTGTCCATCAGCGTCAGGCCGATGGCCTCGGCGCCGCGGCGGAAGCGTGCGACCAGCTGGCCCAGGTGCTCGCGGCGCCAGTTCTCGCTGCGCAGCAGCTCCAGGCTCTTCAGCGTGGCGCAGGCCAGCGCCGGCGGCTGGCTGGTGGTGTAGATGTACGGGCGGGCGAACTGGATCAGCGTCTCCACCAGCTCCTCGCTGCCGGCGACGAAGGCGCCGGCGGTGCCGAAGGCCTTGCCCAGGGTGCCGACCAGCACCGGCACGTCATCCAGGCCCAGGCCGAAGTGCTCGACGATGCCGCCACCGCCGGCGCCCAGCGGGCCGAAGCCATGGGCGTCGTCGACCATCACCCAGGCGCCGTGGCGCCTGGCCTCGGCGCACAGGGCCGGCAGCTCGGCGAGGTCGCCGTCCATGCTGAACACGCCATCGGTGACCACCAGGGTGTTGCCCTCGGCCTTGCCCAGGCGCGTGGCCAGGCTGGCTGCGTCGTTGTGCAGGTAGCGCGAGAAGCGCGCGCCGCTGAGCAGCCCGGCGTCCAGCAGCGATGCGTGGTTGAGGCGGTCTTCCAGCACGGTGTCGCCCTTGCCCAGCAGCGCGGTCACCGCGCCCAGGTTGGCCATGTAGCCGGTGGAGAACAGCAGCGCCCGCGGCCGCCCGGTGAATTCGGCCAGGGCCAGCTCCAGCTCGTGGTGCGGCCCGCAGTGGCCGTTGACCAGGTGCGAGGCGCCACCGCCCACCCCCCAGCGCTCGGCGCCGGCACGCAGCGCGGCGATCACCTCGGGGTGGTTGGCCAGGCCCAGGTAGTCATTGGAACAGAAGGCCAGCATCGGCCGGCCGTCGACCCGCACCAGCGGGCCCTGCGGCGACTCCAGCAACGGCCGCTGGCGGTAGAGATCGTCCGCCTGGCGCTGGGCCAGGCGGGCGGTGAGATCGAAGGACATAAAGCAGGCTCCAGGCGGCAGGCTATAGGCTTCAGGCTAAACCACAGCCGGCCATGACGCTCTCGCTGTGGCCTGCCGCCTGTAGCCTGCAGCCGCTCTCAGACTGCCGCGTCGTAGAACAGCTGCGAATCGCGCTGCTCGACCAGGGCCTGCTCGATGGCGGCCTGGTGCACCTCGTCGGCGTGCTCCTCGCGCGCCTCGGGCTTGATGCCCAGGCGGGCGAACAGTTGCATGTCCTTGTCGGCCTGCGGGTTGGTGGTGGTCAGCAGCTTCTCGCCGTAGAAGATCGAGTTGGCGCCGGCCATGAAGGCCAGGGCCTGCATCTGCTCGTTCATCTGCTCGCGGCCGGCGGACAGGCGCACGTGGGACTTGGGCATCATGATCCGGGCCACGGCCAGGGTGCGGATGAAGTCGAAGGGGTCGACGTCCTTCTCCTCGGCCAGCGGGGTGCCCTTGACCTTGACTAGCATGTTGATCGGCACCGACTCCGGGTGCTCGGGCAGGTTGGCCAGCTGGATCAGCAGGCCGGCGCGGTCGGCCACCGACTCGCCCATGCCGAGGATGCCGCCGGAGCAGATCTTCATCCCCGCCTCGCGCACGTAGGCCAGGGTCTGCAGGCGCTCGCCGTAGGTGCGGGTGGTGATGATGTTGCCGTAGAACTCCGGCGAGGTATCGAGGTTGTGGTTGTAGTAGTCCAGCCCGGCCTCGGCCAGGGCCTGGGTCTGCTCCTGGGTCAGCTTGCCGAGGGTCATGCAGGTTTCCAGGCCGAGGCGCTTCACGCCCTTCACCATTTCCAGCACGTAGGGCATGTCCTTGGCCGAGGGATGCTTCCAGGCCGCGCCCATGCAGAAGCGGGTGGAGCCGATGGCCTTGGCCTCGGCGGCCGCTTCCAGCACCTTCTGCACTTCCATCAGCTTCTGCTTGTCCAGGCCGGTGTTGTAGTGGCCGGACTGCGGGCAGTACTTGCAGTCTTCCGGGCAGGCGCCGGTCTTGATCGACAGCAGGGTCGAGACCTGCACGCGGTTCGGGTCGAAGTGCGCGCGGTGCACCGTCTGCGCCTGGAACAGGAGGTCGTTGAAGGGCTGCTCGAAGAGCGCCTTCACTTCGGCGAGGGTCCAGTCGTGGCGGGTGACGACGGATGCGGATGCACTCATGGGGAATTCCTTCGGACGCGGGCTGACGCCTCGTTGTTCTCGACCACCACGGCTGGCGCGGCGGTTCAGGCTTTGGAGGCATGATATGTAAGCCTTGGTCGCTGTCAACCAAGATGAAGTCACAAGTCGACAAGTGACTACTAATTGATCAACCCTGAGCCACGGCGGCGCCCGGCGCGGAAGCCGCGGGGTACGCCACCGTGGCGGTCAGCTAGGCCAGGAAGAAGCGGTACAGGTTTTCGACCTGCTGCTTGTAGCGACGCCGCGCCACCAGTGCTTCCTCCAGGGAGATGGCGACGAAACGGGCCTTCTGGTTGGGCTGCAGCTGGGCCATGCGGTCGAGGTCGGCGCTGATCACCGTGCCGATCATCGCGTAGCCGCCGCCGGATACCGCGTCGCGGTGCAGGACGATGGGCTCCAGGCCGCCGGGCACCTGGATGGAGCCGATCGGGTAGCAGGCGTCGACGATGTTCGACGGGTCGGAACCGGCGCCGAACGGCTGCTCGCGTGGCTCGAAGGCCAGCGGCGTGCCGCCCTTGAAGCGGAAGCCGGTACGGTCGGCCTCGGAGCCGACGGTCCAGGTATCGGCGAAGAACTGCTCGGCGGCCTGTGCCGTCAGGCGATGGTGGTAGAGCCCCGGCACCACCCGCAGGCTGATCTCGCCGCCGACCTCGATCTGCAGCGAGCGCGGCAGCGCCAGGCCCTCGCGACCGGCACCAGCGGGGGCGCCCAGGGGCAGCTCGTCGCCGGCCTGCAGGCGCCGCCCGGAGAAGCCGCCGATGCTGCCCAGGCCATAGGTGGAGCGGCTGCCCAGCACCTCGGGCACCTCGATGCCGCCGTCGATGGCGATGTAGCCACGGGCGCCGGCCTTGATGAAGTCGAAGCCCAGCACCTGCCCGGCGCGCACGCGGAAGGCGCAGTCCAGTGGCATCTGGGCGCCGTCCAGGCGTGGCGTCATGGCCGCGCCGCAGACCGCCACCAGGGCATCGCGCTGGAATTCCAGCTGCGGCCCGAGCAGCGTGCACTCCAGCGCCGCGGCGGTGGCCGGGTTGCCCACCAGCAGGTTGGCCGCGCGCAGGGCGTATTGGTCGAGCGCGCCGGAGGGCGGGATGCCCAGGTGGTAGTAGCCTTCTCGGCCGGCGTCCTGCACCGAGGTGGCGAGGCCGGGCTTGAGCACCTTAAGCGACATGGAGCACCTCCTGCAGTCGTTGCTTGCAGCCTTGCGGGTCGGCGAGGAAAGCGTCGAGGTCGAACTCGACCGGGCGGATGCGCAGCGCGAAGCTGCCCGCCTCCACCTCGGCCAGGGCGCGGTCGTACGCCTCGCGGTCGATGGGGCGGAACTGGACGATGTCGCCGGCGCGGAAGAACACCATGGAATCCTGCAGGTAGTCCAGGCGCTGCTGCGGGTCGTAGATCGGCGCCGGGGTGACGCCGAACATCTGGTAGCCGCCGGCGCCGCGCACCGAGTAGATGCAGCCAAAGCAGCCGCCGTGGCCGAGGGTCAGCCTCGGCGTATCGGTACGCGGGCGCAGGTACTTGGGCACCTGCAGCTGCCGCTCGCGCTCGACCATCTGGTACATGAACGGCAGGCCGGCGACGAAGCCGACCATGGAGACGAACCAGGGCGTGCCGCTGTGCGCCTCGATGAACGCCTGGGCGTCCTGGTAGCCGTTGATCCGCGCCGCGTATTCCAGGTCGGTGGAGTCCGGGTCCTGGTGGCGGTCGCGGAAGCGCATCAGCGTCTCATGGGTCCAGGGGTCGTTGTACAGCACCGGGATCTCGATGATCCGCGTGCGGATGCTGCGCTCGGTGGTGGCATGGGCCTCCAGCTCGCGCACCTGCTCCAGCAGCGCCTGCGGGGCCACCTGGTCGGGGTCGAAGCGGACCTGGAAGGAGGCGTTGGCCAGGCACACGTCGAGCACGCCGGGGATGGCCTGGCGCTCGATCGCCCGGGTGATGGCCATGCCGCGGAAGAAGGCCTCCAGCGACATGGATTCGGCGACCTCGGCGAACAGGTGCTCGTCGCCGCCGAAGCTGTAGCGGATCTGCTCGTGCATGTCACACCTCCAGGGCGGCGGCGCGCTCGGCCAGCCAGGTTTCCAGGGTGCCGGTGTCGAACTGCACGGCGCGCACGCGCGGCTCCGCCAGCAGCCAGCGGTGCAGCGACAGGGTGGTGGCCATGCCGCTCAGCTCGGTCTCGTCCAGGGCCTTTTGCGCACGGGCGAAGGCTTCCTCGCGGTCCTTGCCGTGGACGATGATCTTCGCCAGCAGCGAGTCGTAGTAAGGCGGTACGCGGTACCCGGGATACAGGTGGCTGTCCACCCGCACGCCGTCGCCCTGGGGCCAGCCGAGGCCCTCGACCGTGCCCGGGCAGGGGAAGAAGTTGCGCGCCGGATCCTCGGCGTTGATGCGCATTTCCAGCGCCGCGCCGTTCAGGCGGATGTCTTCCTGGCGCAGCGCCAGCGGCTCGCCGCCGGCGATGCGCAGCATGGCCTGGACCAGGTCGATGCCGGTGACCATCTCGCTGACCGGGTGCTCGACCTGGATGCGGGTGTTCATCTCGATGAAGAAGAACTCGCCGCTGTGCGAATCGAACAGGTATTCCAGGGTGCCGGCGCCGCGGTAGCCGAGGCTCTGCGCCAGGCGCACGGCGCTGGCGCAGAGCGCCTCGCGCTGGGCCTCGCTCAATGCCGCCGAGGGTGCCTCCTCGAAGACCTTCTGCCGGCGCCGCTGCAGCGAGCACTCACGCTCGAACAGGTGCACCGCGCGCTGGCCGTCGCCGAGGATCTGCACCTCGATGTGCCGCGCCTGGCGGATGAAACGCTCCAGGTACACCGCGCCGGAACCGAAGGCCGCCTGGGCCTCGCGCTGGGCGATGGGGAATTCGCGGCGCAGCTCCTCGGCGTCGTGGGCGATGCGGATGCCGCGCCCGCCGCCACCGGCCGAAGCCTTGACCAACAGCGGGTAGCCGACCGTTTCGGCACAGCGCAGCGCGGCCTCGACGTCCTCCAGTTCGCCCGGCGAACCCGGTACCACCGGCACCCCGGCGGCCATGGCCGTGCGCCGCGCCTCGGCCTTGTCGCCCATGCGGCGGATGGTCCGCGCATCGGGGCCGACGAAGACCAGCCCGGCGGCGTTGACCGCCTCGGCGAAGTCGGCGTTCTCGGAAAGGAAGCCGTAGCCGGGGTGGATCGAGTCCGCCCCGCTGTCGCGCGCGGCCTGCAACAGCGCCTCGGCGTTCAGGTAGCTGCGGTCGGCGCGGGCCGGGCCGATGATGCGCACCTCGTCGGCCTGGCGCGCGGCCAGCGAGTCGGCGTCCGCCTCGCTGCACGCCGCGACCGTGGGGATGCCCAGGGCCCGCGCCGCGCGGATGATGCGCACGGCGATCTCGCCGCGGTTGGCCACCAGCAGTTTCTTCAGCATGGCCGGGCCCTCACGCGTCGCCGTCGATGGTCGCCAGGGCCTGGCCCGGCTCGATCGGCTCGCCATCCTCCACCAGGAAGGCGCGCAGGGTGCCGGCGCATTCGGCCTGCACCTCGGAGAACTGCTTCATCACTTCCACCAGGCCGATCACGCTGCCCGGCTCGACGCGCTGGCCGGCTTCGGCGTAGTTGGGCGCATCCGGGCTCGGCTTGCGGTAGAAGGTGCCCGGCAAGGGCGACTGCACGGTATGTTCGGCCATGACTGTTCCTCATTGTTCGAATGTATGGATGGCAGATGCAGTGATGGAAGGCCCCGCCAGGCGGGGCGGCGCTCAGCGCGGCGCCTCGATGCGGATGCCGGCGCCCAGCAGGGCGGCGCGTGTCGCCTCGACCAGCGCCAGGGCGCCGGGGGTGTCGCTGTGGATGCAGATGGAGTCGAAGGCGATGGCGATGTCCTCGCCCTCCACCGTGCGCACCCGGCCCTCCTGGCAGGCGCGCAGCACCTTGGCGGCCACCTCCTGGGGATCAAGTGCGCGCACCCGGCGGATGAAGACGATGGAGCCGCTGCGGTCGTAGTCGCGGTCGGCGTAGAACTCGCGCACCACCGGCTGGCCCAGTTCCTGCGCGGCGCGCCAGGTGGCCGAGCCGTCCATGCAGAACAGCGCCAGCTGCGGGTCGAGGCGCTGCAGGGTGGCGACGAACTCGCGGGCCGCCGCCTCGTCGCGGGCCAGGTGCATGTAGAGCGCGCCATGGGGCTTGATGTGCTGCAGGCTCGCCCCCTGCAGGCGGGCGAACTCACGCAGCGCGCCGAGCTGGTAGAGCATGTCGTTGACCAGTTCGGCGGCCGGCGCGTTGATATGCCGCCGGCCGAACCCGACCAGGTCGCGAAACCCGGGGTGCGCGCCTATGCCCACGCCATGTTCCAGGGCCAGCTCGACGGTGCGGCGCATGATGCTCGGGTCGCCGGCGTGGAAACCGGTGGCGATGTTGGCGCTGCTGATCAGCGGCATGATCGCCGCGTCCACGCCATCGCCGATGGTCCAGGGGCCGAAGCCCTCGCCCATGTCGGAATTGAGATCGACTGTCTGCATCGCCGCCCGGCCCCTGTATGCGTTGTTGTGAAGGTCGTTGGGGTGACCTTAAGTCGCAGGGGTGGCATTGGGTAGATTTATTATCCGATACAGTAGATTCTGAAAAACAGATACCTACCGGAGCACCGCCCCATGGCTTTCACCCTGCGCCAGGTACGCTACTTCGTGGCCACCGCCGAGGTCGGGCAGATCTCCCAGGCGGCGCTGAACCTGCACATCTCGCAATCGGCCGTGACCAGCGCCATCCAGGAACTGGAGGGCCTGCTGGGCGCCGCGCTGTTCACCCGCACGGCCCAGGGCATGACCCTCACCGACAACGGCCGGCATTTCCTCAACCACGCCTATTCCATCCTGCGCAGCGTCGAGGACGCGCTGAACAGCCCGCTGCCGGACACCCACCTCAGCGGCAGCCTGAACGTGGCGGCCAGCTACACCGTGATGGGCTACTTCCTGCCGCACCACCTGCAGCGCCTGGCGCAGTGGTACCCGGACCTGAAGCTGCACCTGCACGAGCAGGAACGGGTGGACATCGAGCGCGGCCTGATCGAAGGACGCTACGACATGGCCGTGGTGCTCACCGGCAACCTCACCGAGCCGCAGATCACCGCGGAGACGCTGTTCAGCTCCACCCGCCGCCTCTGGCTGCCGATACGCCACCCGCTGGCCGAACGCACGGCCGTGGGCCTGGCCGACGTGGCCGGCGAGCCGTACATCATGCTGACCGTCGACGAGGCGGGCGAATCCTCCATGCGCTACTGGCAGCACAGCGGCCAGCAGCCGCGGGTGATCCTGCGCACAAGCTCGGTGGAGGCGGTGCGCAGCATGGTCGCCAACGGTTCCGGCGTGGCCATCCTTTCCGACCTCGTCTACCGTCCCTGGTCACTGGAGGGCAAACGCATCGAGACGCTCACGCTGGTCGACGCGGTGCCCTCGATGAGCGTCGGCCTGGCCTGGCACCGCGACCGCGAGTTCACCCCGGCGATGAAGGCGTTCCGCGAATACTTCCGGCAGTCCTTCCTGGCGCCGCAACTGAGCAGCACACGGCGCTGAACCCGGCGGCCTTCGCGCCACTCCAATGGGCGGAACACTGGGAAAACGATACGGACATGGAAACAGAAGGCGTTTTCGACTGGCTCGGCCAGACACTCGGCAAGGCGATCCGCTTCGTCGTCGACCTCCTCTCCGGCCTGCTGGGCAGCATCTGGGCGGCCATGGACCAGTTCCTCCACGGCCTGGCCCGGGCCATCGGAATGGACGTGTCGATCTTCAGCTTCGTCCTACTCTTCCTCGGCCTGTTGCTGCTCTACAGTGGCATCCGCGCCTTCGTCCGGCGCTCGTTCTTCGGCGGCATCCTGCTCACCGTGCTCGGCCTCATCGTGATGAGCTGGCTGATCCACTGAGCGTCCGCCGGGGCATCACCCGGAGGACGCCACCCTGCTCACGTTCGCCCGCCTGCGCGCCCTCCTCGCGCCACCCCTGGACTGCCTGTTCTGCGGCGGCCCTGCCGATACCGGCCTGCCGCTGTGCGCCGGCTGCGATGCCGACCTGCCCTGGCTGGGCGGCCACTGCGGCACCTGCGCCCTGCCGCTGCCGGAACACGGCCTGACCTGCGGCGAATGCCTGCGCCGGCCGCCGCCCTTCGAACAGGTGCTGGCGCCCTGGCGCTACGCCTTCCCGGTGGACGGCGCCATCACCCGCTTCAAGCACCAGGCCGACCGGCCCCTGGGGCGGCTGCTGGGCCAGTTGCTGGGGCGCCACCTGCGGCATGCCTTCGCCGAGGGCCTGCCGCTGCCCGACCTGCTCCTGCCGGTGCCCCTGGCCCCGCGCCGGCAGCGCCGGCGCGGCTTCAACCAGGCCGAGCTGCTGGCCCGCAACCTGGCCGCGGAGCTCGGCCTGCCCTGGCGCCAGCCGCTGCGCCGGGTGCGCGACACTCCGGCGCAGCAGGGCCTGGACAAGGCCGAGCGACGGCGCAACCTGCGCCAGGCCTTCGCCCTGGACGACGCTACGGCCCTGCGCGGCCTGCACCTGGCGCTGGTGGACGACGTGCTGACCACCGGCGCCACCGCCACGGCCCTGGCGCAGCTGCTGCGACGTGCCGGCGCAGAGCGGGTGGACGTCTACTGCCTGGCCCGCACGCCGAAGCCGGGCTGAACCCGCGGCGGGCATCCGACGGATTCCCCTTGCCTTTTGCCGGCGCAGCTACCAGCCTCGCCCTATCGCGAACACAACAACGAAAACGATGACCAGCCTCAGCCTCCTCACCCAGCACGTCACCCGCCGCCCGCAACGCATCGCCCTGCTCGCGCAGATCGCCGCGCTGGGCTCCATCACCCAGGCCGCCAAGGCCGCCGGCATGAGCTACAAGACCGCCTGGGATGCGGTGGACGAGCTGAACAACCTGGCCGAACGCCCGCTGGTGGAACGCAGCGTCGGCGGCAAGGGCGGCGGCGGCGCGCGCCTGACGCCGGCCGGCGAGCGCCTGCTGGCGCTGTACCAGCGCCTGGAGGAGCTGCGCGAGCGCATGCTCGAAACCATCGAGGAAGACGGCGAGGACCTGGAGCTGATCGGCCGCCTGATGCTGCGCACCAGCGCGCGCAACCAGCTGCACGGGCGCGTCTGCAGCATCGAGCCGGCGGGGCTGAACGACCTGGTCGGCATCGACCTGCCCGGCGGCGCGCGCATCCACGCGCGCATCACCCGCGAAAGCACCGAGAAGCTGGAACTGCGCGAAGGCCTGCCGGTGATCGCGCTGATGAAGGCCGGCTGGCTCTACGTCGACCTGCCGCAGATCGAGTGCCCGGCCGGGCTCAACGCCCTGGAGGGGCGGGTCGAGGACATCCGCGAGGCCGGCGACGGCCCCAGCGAGGTGCGCATCCAGCTGCCCGGCGGGCAGATGCTCTGCGCCCTGGTGGACCAGGAACGCATCGACATCCTCCGCCTGGCCCCCGGCAGCCGGGTGCGCACGCAGTTCTCCCCGGCGCAGGTGATCCTCGGCACGCCGGTCTGAGCGAAGCCTGCCTTGAGTCAACGGCCGGCGCCGGCGGTGGGGTTCCAATAGGCCATCCCACTGCCCTGAGCCCCCGCCCATGCGCCGCTTCCTGATCCCCCTGCTGCTGATGTGCAGCGCCCTGTTGCCATCGATCGGCCAGGCCACCCCCGACGTCCTGCGCGTGGCCAGCGGCCACCAGCCGATGGCGGCCCTGGAGGCGCTGGCCGACCAGTACCAGTTGCAGACCGGCAACAAGGTCCTGCTGATCGAGGGCGACAGCGCCGAGCTGGCCCGCGACATCGGCCAGGGCATGCCCTTCGACCTGTTCTTCGCCGATGACGGCGCCCACGGCGTGCAGGCGCTGCATGCCCAGGGCCGCGGCGAAGCGCCGCGACCCTATGCCTGCGCCCCGCAGGCGCAGTATTACCTGGTGCTGGTGGAAGGCCCGCGGCACGTGCTGGCGGAACGCTTCTTCAGCTACCTGAAGGCGCACCCCGAGGCGCTGGCCAAGGCCGGCTTCCACTTCGGCGCCTGCAGCAACTGACGACACCCACGTAGGATGGCGTTGAGCGAAGCGATACCCATCGTTTTCGCAAGCTAGACCCATCCTGCGAAGAGTCCCCCAGGCGTAATGGCGCAGGAGCCAGCAATCCCACGGCGGTGTGCGTAGACTAGGGGCCTGTTCACAGTCCTGGATCGCCGCCATGTCCCATCCCTTCTCCGCCCTCACGCCCGACCTGGTCCTCGACGCGGTGGAAAGCCTGGGCTACCTCAGCGACGCGCGGGTGCTGGCGCTCAACAGCTACGAGAACCGCGTCTACCAGGTGGGCATCGAGGACGAGCAGCCGCTGATCGCCAAGTTCTACCGCCCCGGGCGCTGGAGCGATGCGGCTATCCGCGAGGAGCACGCCTTCTCCGCCGAGCTGGCCGAATGCGAGGTGCCGGTGGTGGCGCCGCTGGTGCGCGACGGCGAAAGCCTGTTCGAGTTCGCCGGCTTCCGCTTCGCCCTGTTCCCCCGCCGTGGCGGCCGCGCCCCGGAGCCGGGCAACCTCGACGAGCTGTACCGCCTGGGCCAGTTGCTCGGCCGCCTGCACGCGGTAGGCGCCACGCGCCCCTTCGAGCACCGCGAGCAGCTGACTGTGGATAACTTCGGCCACCAGTCCCTGGCCACCCTGCTGGAAGGCAACTTCGTACCCAAGAGCCTGCTGCCGGCCTACGAGTCGGTGGCCCGCGACCTGCTCAAGCGCCTGGACGCCCTGTTCGTCGACAACCGCTATACCTCCATCCGCCTGCACGGCGACCTGCACCCGGGCAACCTGCTGTGCCGCGACGAGGCCTACCACATGGTCGACCTGGACGATTGCCGCATGGGCCCGGCGGTTCAGGACCTGTGGATGATGCTCGCCGGCGAGCGCCAGGAGCGCCTGCTGCAACTCTCGGAGCTGATCGACGGCTACCAGGAGTTCCACGACTTCGACCCGCGCCAGCTGCCGCTGATCGAGGGCCTGCGCACCCTGCGCCTGATGCACTACAGCGCCTGGCTGGCACGGCGCTGGGACGACCCGGCGTTCCCGCCGAGCTTCCCCTGGTTCGGCAGCGAGCGCTACTGGGGCGAGCAGGTGCTGGTGCTGCGCGAGCAGATGGCGGCGCTGGACGAGGAGCCGCTGCGGTTGTTCTGAGCCATCCCACCGCGCTCCTACGACCATGCTCGACCGTAGGGCGAATAACCGTTCGCGGTTATCCGCCGCCGGCCGGAACACCGGTGTCCGGGACCATTGGCGGATAACGCTGTAGGCGTTATCCGCCCTACGGGTTGCAAGGGGGCGGCGTTGGCGGGGTTGAGCGAAGCGATACCCATCGGAACCCAATAGACGATTGCTCCCACGGTTTGGCCGAGGCGTAACATCCGCTTTACGGCCAATTCCCCGCACCACCCGGCAACGGAAACTGAACACACAGACAACATCGGCCGCGCCCCCTAGAATGGCGCGGCCACTCTTCTCTACTGCCGCAAGGACGTCCGATGGCCACCGCCAATCCCCGCCGGGGCTATGCCCTGGGCCTGACCGCCTATGTCATCTGGGGACTCTTCCCGGTCTACTTCAAGCTGCTGGAACGCATTCCCGCCCTGGAAATCATCACCCACCGGGCCATCTGGTCGGCGCTGTTCGGCGCCGCGCTGCTGCTGGTGTGGAAGCACCCCGGCTGGTGGCGCGAACTGCGCGAAAACCCGCGGCGCCTGGCCGTGCTCGGCGCCAGCGGGGTGCTGATCGCCAGCAACTGGCTGGTCTACGTCTGGGCGGTGAACAACGGGCACATGCTCGAGGCCAGCCTGGGCTACTACATCAACCCGCTGATCAACGTGCTGCTCGGCCTGGTGGTGCTGCGCGAGCGCCTGCGCCCGCTGCAATGGGTGGCCGTGGGCCTGGCCGCCCTCGGCGTGGCCCAGCAGGTCTGGCAACTGGGCAGCCTGCCCTGGGTGTCGCTGGCGCTGGCGCTGACCTTCGGCTTCTACGGGCTGATCCGCAAGCAGGCGCCGGTGGACGCCCTGCCCGGCCTGGTGGTGGAAACCTGGATGCTGCTGCCGCTGGCCCTGGTCTGGCTGCTGCTGTTCGCCGACGGCCCCAGCGCCCACCTGGACTTCTGGAGCAGCCCGCAGGCGCTCTGGCTGGCCGCCGCCGGCCCCGTCACCCTGGTGCCGCTGGTGTGCTTCAACGCCGCCGCCCGCCACCTGCCCTACGCGACCCTGGGCTTCCTGCAGTACATCGCGCCGACCCTGGTGCTGCTGCAGGCCGTCCTGCTGTTCGGCGAGCACCTCAACCCGACGCGCCTGGTCGCCTTCGGCTGCATCTGGGCGGCGCTGGTGGTGTACAGCGTGGACATCTGGTACCGCCTGCGGCGCGCCTGATCATTTCCTGAGCGATAGCTTGCAGGCCCCGTCCGGCGGGGCCTGCAGCCAGGCATCCGGAACTTTTCCACAGTTTCATCCAGCGCTGGCGGGGATAACCCCGCAATTCCGCA
The DNA here is from genome assembly GCF_036231725.1 of Pseudomonas sp. JH-2. Taxonomy (NCBI): domain Bacteria; kingdom Pseudomonadati; phylum Pseudomonadota; class Gammaproteobacteria; order Pseudomonadales; family Pseudomonadaceae; genus Pseudomonas; species Pseudomonas sp. JH-2. Next base: position 90,472 of record NZ_JAZAQP010000015.1, read on the forward strand.
GCCGGACCGAAGCGCCGTGGCAACGGCAGCGATGGCTGCTCAGAACGCGTACAAATGCCTGCAGAGCACGTGGCCAAAGGCCGCCAGCGATCTACCCAAGGGTTTTCCACAGGGCTTTCCCGGGTTTCTGTGCAGGACCACGACGGGCCTGGCGCTTTTTTGAGCACTCCCCGCGGAACCAGCATCCACGCAGTCTGTAGCCAGGCATACAGCAGTTGCCCACAGCGCGACCCGCGGTTTTTGTGCAAAGACGTGGATAGGCCGCCCACCCCGGCGGCCGCCCCGGGCACGGATCATTTTCTGAGCGAACCGCCAGAGGTCACGCACAGCCTGACGTACAGCCATCCATCCACAGCCAACCAACAGGACAACCCACGGTGATTGTGGGCAACCCGTGGCGACCTGTTCACAGCGAAGCACTGCGCCTGAAACGCCGCCATGCGGGCCTTCCAGCGTTCAACGCACATTTCCTCAACAGACTTATGCACAGGCCGCCGGTGTTTTTCCGCGCCTCAGTCCTCCTTGTGGAAATTCAGGTCCACCATGAGGTCGTCGGCCAAGGCCTCCAGGTGCTGCTGCAACTGTTCCAGCGGCAACGTCAGCGGCACCGCCAGCACCGCATCGGCGTGGAACAACGGCTCGCCGCTCATGGGCGCCGGCAGCACCTCGGTGGTCAGCCGCTCCAGGTTGACGCCGTGCTCGGCCAGCAGGCGGGTGATGTCGCGGACGATGCCGGGGCGGTCGTTGCCCACCAGGTCGAGGTGGATCGGCTTCCAGTTGCAGGAGGGCTCGATGCCGCTGTCGGCCAGCAGCACGCGGATGCCGTGGTCGCCCAACTCCTGCAGGCCTTCCACCAGTTCGTCGTAGCCTTCGGCCGGCACCGCCACCCGCAGGATGCCGGCGAACTGCCCGGCCATGCGCGACATGCGGCTTTCCAGCCAGTTGCCGCCGTGGCCGGCGATGCATTGGGCGATGCGTTCCACCAGCCCCGGCTGGTCCTGGGCGATGATGGTGAGCACGAGATGGTTCATGGCAGCCTCCTGCGTCGATGCGTCAGCCCCGGGCCTCGCCCAGGTCCAGCCAGTAGGTGTAGAAACGTTCGTCACGCTGGTAGCCCAGGCGCTCGTAGAGGCCCTGGGCATTGCGGTTGTCCTTCGCCGTTTCCAGCTGCAGGCCGCAGGCGCCGCTGGCCTCGGCGTGGGCGCGGGCGGCGTTCATCAGCGCCTCGCCATGGCCGTCGCGGCGGGCCGCCGGGAGCACGTAGAGGTCGCTGAGCAGCCAGGCCGGGCGGAGTGCAAGGGAGGCGAAGAAGGGGTACAACTGGACGAAGCCCAGGCCCACGCCGTCGATGCTGCGCGCCAGGTAGATCACCGATTCGCCGCGCTCCAGGCGCTGGGCGAGAAACTCGCGGACGTCCGCCGGGGGCGCCGGCACTTCGTAGAAATCCAGGTAGCCGGCGAACAGCGGGACCAGCTCGTCGAGGTCGGCAAGGGTGGCGCGGGCGATGGGCATGGGGATCCTCCGAGGGTGAAGCCTGAGTATAGGCTGCGGCACGGAGCCAGCTGCGACGGGGCGTCGCAGGTTCCTCGCCGAATGAATCGTGTACTGTTTTCAGATTTATCTGGAACAATTCACCAGTTTTTTGCGAACATTGTTGCTGCTACGTGACTGAGATGCGTTCTTTGGTCTAACCGCGACGCAAGCCCACTGATTTTTCCCACGGCATCATGTAGTATTCCGCGGCTCGGACTACAAGGCGTCTTGCCTGGGTTCCGAGCTGGTCCTGAGCAGAGTGAGGCAAGCAATGACTGAACGCGTTCAAGTCGGTGGCCTGCAGGTCGCCAAAGTCCTGTTCGACTTCGTCAACGACGAAGCCATCCCCGGTACCGGCGTAGACGCCGGCAAGTTCTGGGCAGGCGTGGAGGCCGTGGTCAACGACCTGGCCCCGAAGAACAAGGCCCTGCTCGCCAAGCGCGACGAGCTGCAGGCCAAGATCGATGGCTGGCACCAGGCTCGCGCCGGCCAGGCCCATGATGCCGCGGCCTACAAGGCCTTCCTGCAGGAGATCGGCTACCTGCTGCCCGAAGCCGAAGACTTCCAGGCCAGCACCCAGAACGTCGACGAAGAAATCGCCCACATGGCCGGCCCGCAGCTGGTGGTGCCGGTGATGAACGCACGCTTCGCCCTGAACGCCTCCAACGCCCGCTGGGGCTCGCTGTACGACGCGCTCTACGGCACCGACGCCATCAGCGAAGAGAACGGCGCCGAGAAGGGCAAGGGCTACAACAAGGTCCGCGGCGACAAGGTCATCGCCTTCGCCCGCGCCTTCCTCGACGAGGCCGCGCCGCTGGAAGGCGGTAGCCACGTCGACGCCACCGCCTACACCGTGAACAACGGCGCCCTGGTGGTCACCCTGAAGAACGGCAGCCAGACCGGCCTGAAGAACGCCGCCCAGTTCATCGCCTTCCAGGGCGAAGCGGCCAAGCCGCAAGCCGTGCTGCTCAAGCACAACGGCCTGCACTTCGAAATCCAGATCGACCCCACCAGCCCGATCGGCCAGACCGACGCCGCCGGCGTGAAAGACGTGCTGATGGAGTCCGCGCTGACCACCATCATGGACTGCGAAGACTCGGTCGCCGCCGTCGATGCCGACGACAAAGTGGTCATCTACCGCAACTGGCTGGGCCTGATGAAAGGCGACCTGGCCGAGGAAGTCAGCAAGGGCGGCAGCACCTTCACCCGCACCATGAACCCGGACCGCGTCTACACCAAGGCCGACGGCTCGGCGCTGACCCTGCACGGCCGTTCGCTGCTGTTCGTGCGCAACGTCGGTCACCTGATGACCAACGATGCCATCCTCGACAAGAACGGCAACGAGGTTCCCGAAGGCATCCAGGACGGCCTGTTCACCAGCCTGATCGCCATCCACAACCTCAACGGCAACACCAGCCGCAAGAACACCCGCACCGGCTCGGTGTACATCGTCAAGCCGAAGATGCACGGCCCGGAAGAAGTCGCCTTCACCAGCGAGCTGTTCAGCCGCGTCGAGGACGTCCTCGGCCTGCCGCGCAACACCCTGAAGGTCGGCATCATGGACGAGGAGCGCCGCACCACCATCAACCTCAAGGCCTGCATCAAGGAAGCCCGCGAGCGCGTGGTGTTCATCAACACCGGCTTCCTCGACCGGACCGGTGACGAGATCCACACCTCCATGGAAGCCGGCGCCGTGGTGCGCAAGGGCGCCATGAAGACCGAGAAGTGGATCGGCGCCTACGAGAACAACAACGTCGACGTCGGCCTGGCCACCGGCCTGCAGGGCAAGGCGCAGATCGGCAAGGGCATGTGGGCCATGCCGGACCTGATGGCCGCCATGCTCGAGCAGAAGATCGCCCACCCGCTGGCCGGCGCCAACACCGCCTGGGTGCCCTCGCCCACCGCGGCCACCCTGCACGCGCTGCACTACCACAAGGTCGACGTGTTCGCCCGCCAGGCCGAACTGGCCAAGCGCGCACCGGCCTCGGTCGACGACATCCTGAGCATTCCGCTGGCGCCGAACACCAACTGGAGCGCGGAAGAGATCAAGAACGAGATCGACAACAACGCCCAAGGCATCCTCGGCTACGTGGTGCGCTGGATCGACCAGGGCGTCGGCTGCTCCAAGGTGCCGGACATCAATGACGTCGGCCTGATGGAAGACCGCGCCACCCTGCGCATCTCCAGCCAGCTGCTGGCCAACTGGCTGCGCCACGGCGTGATCACCGAGGAGCAGGTGGTCGAGAGCCTGAAGCGCATGGCTGCGGTGGTCGACCGGCAGAACGCCAACGACCCGCTGTACCGCCCGATGGCGCCGAACTTCGACGACAACGTGGCCTTCCAGGCCGCGCTGGAACTGGTGGTCGAAGGCACCAAGCAGCCCAACGGCTACACCGAGCCGGTGCTGCACCGCCGTCGTCGCGAGTTCAAGGTGAAGAGCAAGGCGAAAAACGGCCTCTGATTCGCGCCAGCGTGAGCTGAAAAACCGCCCTTCGGGGCGGTTTTTTCATTTCTGGCCCGCCTTTTTCCCGAAAACCGACAGGCGCCGATTGCGCAGGCTGGTTGCACTTTGCGATCATTTGCGAATAGTTATCGTTTTGTCGTTCATTCCGAATCGGGGTGGGGGAGCAAAGGTGTCGGCAGTCCAGACTGGCAATGGCGAATTCGTAGGCGCGCTCTACCGCGACCATCGCGACTGGCTGCTCGCCTGGCTCAATCGCAGCGTCGGCTGTCCGCAGCGCGCCGAGGACCTCGGCCAGGACACCTTCGTGCGCATCCTCGGCCGCCGCGAGCTGCCCAGCCTGCGTGAGCCGCGGGCCTTCCTGGTGACCGTGGCCAAGGGCCTGCTGGTGGACCACTGGCGCCGCCAGGCGCTGGAGCAGGCCTACCTCGACGAACTGCTGCAGCTGCCCGAGGCCGAGCAGCCCTCGGTGGAAACCCAGTTCCTCATCCTCGCCGACCTGCGCGAGATCGACCGCCTGCTGGGCAAGCTGTCCAGCCGCGCGCGCAGCGCCTTCCTGCTCAACCGCCTGGATGGCCTGGGCCACGCCGAGATCGCCGAGCGCCTGGGCGTGTCGGTACCCAGGGTGCGCCAGTACATCGCCCAGGGCCTGCGCCAGTGCTACATCGCCCTGTACGGCGAGCCGACATGAAGGGCCCGGTCTCCGTCCGCATCCTCGACGAGGCCATCGCCTGGCAGCTGCGCCTGGGCTCCGGCGAGGCCCGTGCCGAAGACGAAGCCGCCTTCGCCCACTGGCACGCCGCCCACAGCGAACACGCCCGCGCCTGGCACCAGTTGGGCATGCTCGACCACAACCTGGGCGCGGCCGCCGCCCCCGCGGCGCGCAGCGCCCTGCTGCGGGCGCCGGGCGAGTCGCGGCGCAAGCTGCGGCGGCTGGCCGGCACCGGCCTGTCGCTGCTGCTGGCCGGGATGCTGGCCCTGGGCGTGGGCAACCGCTACCTGCCGCTGCGCTACGCCCTGGCCGACGTGGTCACCGGCACCGGCGAGCTGCGCGAACTGCGCCTGCCCGACGACACCCTGGTGCAACTGGACAGCCGCACCGCCCTGGACATCCGCTTCGACGCCAGCGAGCGGCGCATCGTCCTGCTCGACGGCGAAATCATGGTGCAGACCGCCCACGGCGACAGCCGCCCGTTCATCGTCGAGACCCGCGACGGCCGCCTGCGCGCCCTGGGCACCCGCTTCCTGGTGGAGCGCCGGGCCGACGGTACCCTGCTCAGCGTGCTGCAGTCCGCGGTGGCGGCCAGACCCGAACGGGGCCGCGACGAGACCGTCATCCCCCAGGGGCGCCACGTGCTGGTGCGCGCCGACGGCCTGGGGCCGCTGGAAGCCAACAGCGCCACCGCCGACGCCTGGACCCACGGCATGCTGGTGGCCGACAACCTGCGCCTGGCCGACCTGCTGGAGAAACTCGGCCAGTACCGCAGCGGCTACCTCGGCCTGGACCCGGCGCTGGCCGACATGCGCATCAGCGGCAGCTTCTCCCTGCGCGACACCGACCTGGCCCTGGATTCGCTGCCGCCGAGCCTGCCGGTGCGCATCGAGCGCCACGGCGACTGGTGGGCGAAGGTGGTGCCGCGCGGCTGAGCCTGCCGGCCGCGCGAAATGCTCTTCGTAAAAACGCTCTTCGTAGGAGCGAGCTTGCTCGCGAATGGCATTTACCGGGGACAACGGTGCTTCGGATTTGCTCCGCTCCCTCTCCCCAACCCTCTCCCTGAAGGGAGAGGGTGCTGTCCGGCATGAACGGGAAGTTCGGCGCAAACCTGAGACGACCTTGTCCGCGATAGCCGAACGCCCCTTGATCACGCTGTATCGGACTGGAAATAGGCCCCGCGAAATTTTTTCGCACAGCCCTATCACTTTTCGATTGTCGTCCGGCAATCAGGCGAACGAAACATATTCACACCCAGGAGTGAATCCCCGATGCCGTCCCCCACCATGGCCTTCCGCCCGCACCTGCTGGCCGCCGCCATCCTCCTCGCCAGCCCGCTGGCTTCCGTCGCCGCCGACGCCGTACGCGACTACCAGTTGCCCGCCGCCCCGCTGGCCAGCACCCTCAACCGCATCGCCGCGGAAGCCGGGATCAGCCTGAGCCTCGACCCGGCCCTGGCCAGCGGCCGCAACGCCCATGCCGTGCAAGGCCGCTACGACGGCCTCGGCGCCCTGCGCCAGGCGCTGGAAGGCACCGGCCTGGAGCTGGTGGAGAACGCCGGCAGCTACAGCGTGCGCCCGCTGCCCAAGGACACCCTGGCCATGGGCGCCACCACCGTGAGCGCCGTGCAGGAAGACCCGGACGGCCCGGCCGTCGGCTACCTCGCCACCCGCACCCGCGCCGGCACCAAGACCGACAGTTCGATCCTCGAGACGCCCAAGTCGGTCTCCGTGGCCACCCGCGAGCAGATGCAGGACCGCAACGTGCAGAACCTCGACGACGCGGTGCGCTACATGCCCGGCGTGATCGCCAGCAGCTACGGCAGCGACACCCGCGCCGAATGGCTGAAGGTGCGCGGCTTCGAGCCCACCCAGTTCCTCGACGGCCTGCCCCTGCCCAAGGGCTCCTACACCATGCCCAAGCTGGAGACCTGGGACCTGGAGCGCGTCGCCCTGCTGCGTGGCCCGGCTTCCTCGCTGTACGGCCAGACCCCGCCCGGCGGCCTGCTGGACATGGTCAGCCGCCGCCCGCAGGAGGAAAGCAGCCATGAAGTGCAGCTGCAGGTCGGCAGCTACGAGCACAAGCAGATTGCCTTCGACAGCACCGGCAAGATCGACGACCAGGGCCAGATGCTCTACCGCGTCAGCGGCGTGGTCCGCGACAGCAACACCCAGGTCGAGCATGTCGACAGCAAGCGCTACAACATCGCGCCGAGCGTCACCTGGAACTTCAGCGACGACACCCGCCTGACCTTCCTCTCGCAGTTCAACCGCGACGATACCGGCATCACCAGCCAGTTCCTGCCGCTGCAGGGCACCAAGCTGTCGACCCCGGCGGGCAAGGTGAAATTCCACGAGAACCTGGGCGACCCGGACTGGGAATTCTACGACAAGACCTACTACGCCCTGGGCTACGCCTTCGAGCACCGCATCAACGACGTCTGGCAGTTCCGCCAGAACCTGCGCTACACCAAGAGCGACCTGTCGTTCCAGGGCATCACCGCCGGCGGCTGGGCCACCGCGGTGAGCGACGACGGCACCCTGGCGCGCGGCGCCAACGTGGTCAACGAAGACATCAGCCAGTTCGCCATCGACAACAACTTCCAGGCCGACTTCGCCACCGGCCCGGTCAAGCACACCCTGCTACTGGGCCTGGACCACCAGCGCGCCAACACCAACTACCAGTGGCTGTACGGCAGCGCGCCGAGCAGCAACATCATCCACCCGGTCTACGGCCAGGATTTCAGCAACGTCAGCTATACCGCATACAACGACTACGACCAGAAGATGCGCGACACCGGCCTCTACGCCCAGGACCAGATGGCCCTGGACAACTGGCGCCTGACCCTCGGCGGCCGCCAGGACTGGGCCCATACCGGCTCGAAGTTCTACAACGCCGGCGGCGCCACCGACACCCGCCGCGACAGCCAGTTCAGCGGCAACGCGGCGCTCAGCTACGTGTTCGAGAATGGCCTGGCGCCCTACGTGTCCTACGCCGAGTCGTTCCGGACCGAGGCCGGCGGCAACAACGGCGCCGCCTTCGAGCCGAGCACCGGCAAGCAGTACGAAGTGGGCGTGAAATACCAGCCGACCGGCAGCAACCTGCTGCTCAGCGCCGCCGTCTACGACCTGACCCGCCAGAACATCGTGCTCTCCGATTCCCTGGGCCGCAGCAGCCCGGTGGGTGAGGCGCAGGTCCGCGGCTTCGAGCTGGAGGCGGTCGGCGACGTCACCGAGAACCTCAAGATCACCGCCGCCTACACCTACTCCAACAGCAAGATGACCAAGGTCGCCAACCCGCTGGACAAGAACCGCCCGCTGCCGCTGCCCCCGGAGAACCAGGCCTCGCTGTGGGCCGACTACACCTGGCACCAGGGGCTGCTCGACGGCTTCGGCGTCGGCTTCGGCACCCGCTACGTGGGCGAGACCGACAACATCGCCATCGGCAGCATGGGCTACGTGCGCAACAAGTCGGACGGCCACACCGGCTCCTACACCCTGTACGACGCCGCGGTGCGCTACGACCTCGGTCGCCTGGACAGCAACCTCAAGGGCCTGAGCGTGGCGGTGAACGCCAACAACGTGTTCGACAAGGAGTACATCTCCACCTGCGACGGCTTCTACTGCTACTACGGCGACCGTCGCAACGTGGTCGCCAGCGTCGACTACAAGTTCTGACCTCCGGCCGCCATGGCGGCCGCCCTCCCCACGGCGCGTTCCCCGCGCGCCGTTCGCCTCCCGGCGCGTGGCGCGCTACAGTGCGCCTTCCAACGGCCACGCCCGGGAGCACCCCCATGCCGCAAAGCCCGCGACTCCTGCCCGCCCTGCTCGGCCTCCTGCTGAGCTGCACCGCCCACGCCGCAGACCCGCAGTACTACCCCCTGAGCAAAGGCAGCGCGCCCCAGGCCGTGGCCATGCTCGACGACGGCCGGCTGTGGTACGTCGCCGGGGGCAATGGTTCGCTGGGCCGCTTCGACCCGCAGAGCGGCCAGGACGAGCAGGTCAGCCTGGGCAAGGGCTCGCAGCCGCGCGCCGTGCTGGCCGGCCCGGACGGCGAGGCCTGGATCGCCGACAGCGGCCTCAACGCCCTGGTGCGCGTCGACCCGGACCGCCTCGGCAGCGAGGTGGTGCCGCTGCCCAAGGAGGCCGCCGACGCCGGCCTGGACAGCCTGGCCTACGATGACGACCACGACATCTGGTTCACCGGCGCGAAGGGTTTCTACGGCCGCATCGACCCCGCCACGCACAAGCTCGAGGTCTGGGCCACGCCCGGCGGCAAGAGCGCCCAGGGCCTGGCGGTGACGCCCGACGGCCAGGTCTGGTACGCCTCCGCCGACGACGACAGCATCAACCGCATCGATCCCCTCGGCCAGGCCGTCACCCGCTTCCCGCTGCCCGAACCAGGCGGGCGACCGCAGCAACTGGGCGCCGACTCCATCGGCCGGCTGTGGGTCAGCGAAGCCGGCAGCGGCCGGCTCGGCCGCTTCGACCCCAGCGACGGCAAGTGGAAGAGCTGGCGCCTGCCCGGCGACCACCCGCAGCCCGGCGCGCTCTACGTCGATGCCATGGACCGCGTGTGGCTCAGCGACCCGGGCGGCGACGCCGTGTTGCGCTTCGACCCGCAGAGCGAGAAATTCACCGCCTACCCCAGCGACCAGGCCGAGGCCCGGGTCAGCCAGCTCAGCGGCCGCCCCGGCGAGGTCTGGGGCGCCGACGCCGGCAGCGATAGGCTGCTGGTCATCCGCGAATAACCAGGAGACGCCATGAGCCCCACCCTCACCCTGTTCCACGCCCCCGCCTCGCCCTTCGTGCGCAAGGTCATGGTGCTGCTGCACGAGACCGGCCAGCTCGACAAGGTGCGCCTGCAGGCCGCCAGCCTCAGCCCGGTGAGCCCGGACGCCGGGGTCAACGCCTGCAACCCGGCGGGCAAGATCCCCTGCCTGCGCCTGGCCGACGGCCAGGCCCTGTACGACAGCCGGGTGATAGCCGAATATCTCGACCAGCAGCACGCCGGCGAACCGCTGATCCCCCGCGAAGGCCCGCAGCGCTGGCAGCGCCTGACCCTCGCCGCGCTGGCCGACGCCGTCATGGACGCCGCCGTGCTGAGCCGCTACGAAACCTTCGTGCGCCCCGAGCAGAAGCGCTGGGACGACTGGCTGCAGGGCCAGCAGCAGAAGATCGAGCGTGCCCTGGAGCACTTCGAGAACGAGGCCTTCGCGACGCTGAACGAGCGCTTCGACATCGTTGCCATCGGCCTGGCCTGCGCCCTGGGCTACTTCGACTTCCGCCGCCCCGACTGGGCCTGGCGCGAGCGCTACCCGAAGCTGGCGGCCTGGTACGCCGAGGCCGCCAGGCGCCCCTCCCTGCAGGCCACCCAGCCGGCCTGACGGATCGGCACGGCGGATAACGCTGACGCGTTATTCGCCGCGGGCAGCAGGGCCAGGCTGGGCGCGCCCCCCGCTCTTCGTAGGAGCGAGCTTGCTCGCGAACCCTTCCCCGCGCACCCGCAACACCAGGCCGGCGATCCGCCGGGCCAGGCGCCGGCCGGCCCGGCGCTCCTCGCGCAACCCGCCCCAGGCGCTCACCGGCGCGCTCCCGGCAGTACAGCGATCAGCAGCTGCATGGCGGCCTCCTTCAGCCTTCGTGGCTCACTTCGTCCAGGGAAAACCGCGGCTCCGCGCGCCGGCCGACGCCGTACCAGTCCAGCCGGCGGGTCAGCGCCATCACCCCGGCGAGCACCGCGAACAACAGCAGCGAGCCCATCAGCAGCGCATAGTCCTCGGCCCGCAGCAGGCCATAGAGCATGGCGTAGAGCAGCCCCAGGCCGGCGCCGAAGGCGCAGCCGCGCACCACGCTGCGCAGCACCGTGCACAGGTAGAAGCCGATCAATGCCACGCAGGCGCCGGCGGAGGCCAGGTAGGCACGCTCGAAGCCAACGTGCTCGGCCAGCGACAGCAACAGCAGGTAGAACAGCGCCAGGGCCAGGCCCACCAGGGCGTACTGCACCGGGTGCAGGGCCAGGCCCTTGAGCACCTCGAAGAGGAAGAAGCCGGCGAAGGTCAGGCCGATGAACAGCAGCGCGTACTTCAGCGCGCGATCGGCCTTGAGGTACTGGTCCACCGGGTCCACCAGGCTGACGCCGAAGCCGCGCGAATCGAAGGTGTCGCAGCCCTTGCCGGCGAAGCAGTTCTGCAGCGCCTCCTCCATGCTGCTGGCGAAGAAGCTGGTGCGCCAGCGCGCGCTGAAGCCGTCGGCGCCGATGCTGCGCTCCACCGGCAGGAACTCGCCGCCGAAGCTGGGGTGCGGCCAGTCGGCCTTGAGGTTGACCTGGCTGTCGCGGCCCACCGGGGTGATGTCCAGCCGCGAGCTGCCCAGCAGGGCCAGTTCGAAGGCGTAGTCGAAGCGCTGTTCGGCGGCGCTGGCGTCCAGCGGCAGGGGCGCGTGCACGCCCTCGCCCAGGCGCTGCGAGCGGCTGCCGGGGGCGAAGTCCAGGGTGCGGTCGTCGAGGCTCAGCTTGAGCGCGTTCTGGATGCCACGCACGTCGCTGATGCCCACCGCCAGGAACGGCTGCTCGAAGCGGTAGCTGCCCAGGTCGTCGCGCACGCCGTAGTGCGCCGGCACCACGAAACTGCCGCTGACGCGGCTTTCCAGGTGGTACAGGCGCGCCTCGTAGATGCCGCGGTGGCGCAGCTCGGTGCTCATCTGGCCGTCGACCAGGAAGGTCTCCGGCAGGAAGTACAGGCGCCCGCGCTTCTCCCGCTGCACCTGCACGCGGGTGCCGCTGCGCTCGTCGCGCTCCCACTCCAGCACCTGGCGCACGTAGGGCACCACCAGCAGCGGCCCGCGCAGGCGCTGGGCGTAGGCGGAACTGCGGGCGATGTCCTGCAGCACGCCGTCGCGGTAGGCCTGCCGCTCCACGACCAGGCCATCGATCATCAGCAGGGGGACCAGCAGCAGGAGCATGAGCACGGCGATGGCGCCGAGCTTGAAAAGCAGGGGGCGGTTCATGGGGGCTCTCCGGGGGTTAGGGTGGTGGAGAGTCTGATTGGCGTAGGTGGAGGGTTTGTGGAGCGGGAATGGGGAGATTGTGGGGATTGTGTGGGGGCTTGCTTCGGTGTGGTGGGTGGGCGCCTTTCCCTCTCCCTAACCCTCTCCCTGAAGGGAGAGGGGACCGTTCGGAGCGCTTGGATGCTCTGGAGTTCGCCGGATGCCGTGACGCCCGGCTGAAGCCTTGCTTTCAGCCGGCACGGACAAGCCCCCTCTCCCTTCAGGGCGGGGCGCGCAGCCGAGGGCTGGGGAGAGGGGCTCTCTGGCTCTTCCCTTGTCAGCCAGCCGGCAACTCCAACCAAGCCTTCACCCCACCCTCGACATTCCCCACACCCAGCCTTCCACCATGCAACCCCGCCACCTCGGCAACGAAGTTCAGCCCAAGCCCGGTGCTCTTGCGCCCCGTCCCCGGCCGCGGCAGGGAATAGAACCGCTCCGTCAGCCGCTCCAGCGCATAGTCCGGAATCGCCGGCCCCTCGTTGAACAGCACCAGGCGCCAGCTTTCCCCCTCGCGCAGGGCGCTGAAGCGGATCAGGCCACCAGCCGGGGTGAAGTCCAGGGCATTGTCCAGCAGGTTGCCCAGCGCCTGGCGCAACAGGAAGCGCTCCCCCACCACCAGCGCTTCCTCCGGCACCGCGTTCTCCACCCGCAAGCCTTCCAGGCGCGCCAGGTTGGCCTGCAGCAGTTCCGCCACCAGTTCGTGCAGGTTTACCGATTCGCTTTCCTCCAGGCCCTGGCGCTGTTCCACCTGGGCCAGGTTCAGCAGGCGCTCCACCAGTTGCTGCAGGCGCTGGCTCTCGCCGGCGATGTTGCCGACGAAGCGCTCGCGCTGCGCCGCCGGCATCTCGCCTTCGAGTAGTTCGGCGGCGCCGCGGATGGCCGCCAGCGGGCTCTTCAGCTCGTGGGTCAGGGTGTGCACGTAGCGCTCGACGTAGGCCTTGCCCTCCAGTTGCACGCGCATGCGCTCCACCGCCTCGGCCAGTTGTGCCATCTCGCCGCCGCGGTAGCGCGGCAGTTCGGCGCGGCGGCCCTCGCTGACCGCCTGGGCGTAGCGGGTGAGCTTGCGCAGGGCGCCGCTCAGCCACCAGGAGAGCAGCCCGCCGACCAGCAGGCCGAGCACGATAAGGCCGCCGCCGAGCCAGGCCAGGCGCCGCTGCGAGCGTTCGATGTAGGGCTGCAGGGTGCGGTTGGGCTTGGACACCGAGACCACGCCGATGATCTTCTCGCCGTCCTTGATCGGCGCCGCCACGTACATCACCGAGGAGTCCGGGTCGTCCGCCGACTCGCGGCTGGAGCGCGCGCCGTACTTGCCCTGCAGGGTCAGGTAGACGTCGTTCCAGCGCGAGTAGTCCTGGCCCACCGCCTCGCCGGCCGAGTCGAGCAGGACGATGCCGCGGGCGTCGGTGACGTAGATACGGTGGTTCACCGCGTTCTTGCGCACGCCCCAGATGTCCGCCTGGGGGCTGCGCGCGCCGTAGGCCTTGAGCAGCTCGGGGAGCTGGCTGTGGACCAGGGTGCCGTGCTTCAGGTCGTCGCGCAGCACCTCGGCCAGCAGGTTGGCGGTGTCCACCAGGGTTTCCTCGGTGGACTGGCGCACCCCGGGGCGGATCTCGTCCATCACCGTGCTCAGCACGAAGTAGGCGGTCAGCCCGACGAACAGGAAGTACGCCAGGAAGATCCGCACGCCCAGCGGCATCAGGCCTTCTCCGCCGCGTAGCTGTAGCCCAGGCCGCGGTGCGTCTGGATCGGCTCGGCATCCGCGGCCACCTGGCGCAGCTTGGCGCGCAGGCTCTTGATGTGGCTGTCGATGTTGCGCTCGTAGCCGGCCTGGGCCGCCACGCCCAGGGCCTGCAGCAGCAACTCGCGGCTGAACACCCGGCCCGGGCGCGCCAGCAGCGCCTGGAGCAGGCGGAATTCATGGAGGGTGAGGTTCAGCGCCTGGCCGCGGTAGTGGATCAGGAAGCGCGCCTCGTCCACCTGGAAGGGCCCGGCCGGCGCCGCTTCGGCGCTGGCGCGGGGCGGGCCGCGGCGGAGGATGGCCTTGACCCGCGCAGCCACCTCGCGCGGGCTGAAGGGCTTGACCACGTAGTCGTCGGCGCCGATCTCCAGGCCCACCACGCGGTCGATCTCGGCGTCGCGGGCGGTGAGGAAGATCACCGGCACCTCGGAGAAGCGGCGCAGTTGGCGGCAGGCCTCGAAGCCGCTGATGTCGGGCAGGCCGACGTCGAGGATGACCAGGTCGAAGGCCTCCTCGCGCAGGCGCTGCAGGGCCTCGCCGGCCAGGCTCAGCCAGGTGGCGGCGAAGCCTTCGGCCTGCAGGGCGTAGAGCAGGGTGTCGGCGATGGCGGCTTCGTCTTCGACGATGAGGATGTGCGGCATGGCTTCCGTGCGCGGGGGTGGCGGTCCTCCATCAAGCCGCAAGGCCCGCGCCCCGTCAATCGGCTTCGCGGCCACCCGCGCAGTTGGGCTTGCCGGCGGCGAAGCGCTCGCTGGCGTCCACCGCGGCGTGGAACTTGCGCAGGCCCTTGGCGCCCATCAGGAAGGGATAGTTGAAGCGGCTGCGGTCGGTGAGGTTGACCTCGATCACCTGCTGGTCGCCGCCCAGGCACACCGGCAGCAGGATCACCGGGCGCTCGCTGAGGCCGCCGGCGCGTTCCTCCTCGTCGTCCTCGCCGGCTTCGTCGGCGCGGTTCTTGATCTTGGAGATGCGCGCCAGCTTGTGCTCGTACTGCGAGTCGCCGCCGTCCTTGGTGGCCAGGCGGAAGCGCACCCACTGCTCGCCGTCGCGCTGGAACAGCTGGATGTCCTTGGCCGACAGCGACGAGGTGTAGGCGCCGGTGTCCATCTTGGCCTGCAGCGTCTGGCTCAGCTCGGGCAAGCCGACCCATTCGTAGCGCCCATAGAGCTTGGGCTCGGCGGCGAGGGCCAGGCCGGGCAGGACGAGCAGCGAAAGCAGGGCGGGAACGGGTTTCACGGGAATCTCCAGGGCAGTTCGGGATGCATGGCGCATAGGACTACCACGCCGGCCCGGGGTTCGCCAGCGGCCACCGTCAGCCGTCGAACAGCGAGCCGCGGCGGCGGTCCAGGCCGCTCCACAGCGTCTCCAGGTTGCGGAAGCCCCACTGCGCCGGTGACTCGCGGCCGACGATGCGCTCGCGGCCCTTGAGCTTCGCCAGGTCGAGCACTTCCTGGGGAATCGCCGCGCGCGTGCGGATCGAATAGAACACCTTGAGCACCGGGGTGAGCAGCGACTCGGGATGCTGCTCCAGCACCACCGCCAGGCGCTCGCTCTCCAGGCGCACCAGCGAGCCCACGGGGTAGATCCCCAGGCATTTGACGAAGGCGCGGAACACCTGCTCGTCCAGGTGCGTGCCGCACCACTGGCCCATGCGCCGGATCGACTCGGCGGGGTCCCAGCCGGCCTTGTAGGGGCGGTCGGAGGTGATGGCGTCGTAGATGTCGCAGACCGCGCCCATGCGCGCGAACAGGCTGATCTGCTCGCCGGCCAGGTGGTGCGGGTAGCCGCTGCCGTCGAGCTTCTCGTGGTGGTGCAGGCACACGTCCAGCACCAGGGCGCCGACCTGGCGGCCCTGGATGAGGATGTCCAGGCCGCGCCGCGGGTGCTCGCGGACCCGGGCGAACTCCTGCTCGTCCAGGCGCCCCGGCTTGTTCAGCAATTCCATGGGCACGTGCATCTTGCCGATGTCGTGCAGCAGCCCGGCCACGCCTGCCTCGCGCACCAGCGCCTCGTCCAGGCCGAGCTGGCGCGCCAGGGCGATCATCAGCGCGCAGACCGCCACCGAGTGCAGGTAGGTGTATTCGTCGGCGTTCTTCAGCCGCGCCAGGCTGATCAGCGCATTGGGGTGGCGCTGCACCGAGGCGGCGATCTGCTCCACCAGCTCCTGGGCGTGACCGGCGCTCACCGCCTTGCCCATGCGCGCGTCCTGGAACATTTCCATGACCGCGCGCTTGGACTGCACGCACAACCGGTGCGCCGCGCGCAGCTCGTCCTCCATGGCGCGCCAGGGCTTCTCCGGCGGCGCTGCGGGCGAAACGGGGGGCGGCGCCGTAGCAGGCTCCCCGGGGGCCAGTACGGGACGGGGCGAAAGGCCCTTGCCCGGGTCGATCAGCACCTCGAGCACGCCGCTCTCGCGCAGGCGCCTGAGGTCCTCGGGGTCGTCCAGCAGGAAACGCCGGCGCCAGAACGGGTGGTCCATCCATGAGCCGCACAGTTCGTGGAGGTACATACCGAGGGTCACGTCCCTGACCGGCAGGCGTACATAGAAGGAATCGGGCATGGCAGGCAATCGTCGGGGCAGTTACCCAGAGCATAGTGCTCCGGCGCACGTTGCGGCAGGGGGGTGGCTTGGGCTGGCCACGCCGCCTGCGTATCATGGCCGCGCCAACCGGAACAAGGAATCGCACCGCCATGTGGGCCACGCTGACCGGCATAGTCACCACCCTCCTGCTGCTGCTCAACACCCTGATCCTGATCGGCCCGATGCTGCTGATCGCCCTGCTCAAGCTGCTGCTGCCGGGCAAGGCGCTCAAGGACGCCTGCTCCAACGGCGTGATGTGGATCGCCGAGACCTGGGCGGAGATCGACAAGGCCATCTTCGCCCTGATGACGCCCACCGTCTGGGACATCCGTGGCGGCGACCAGCTGCGCCGCGACACCTCCTACCTGGTGGTGAGCAACCACCAGTCCTGGGTCGACATCCCCGCACTGGTCCAGGCCTTCAACCGCAAGACGCCCTACTTCAAGTTCTTCCTGAAGAAGGAGCTGATCTGGGTGCCCTTCCTCGGCCTGGCCTTCTGGGCCCTGGACTACCCCTTCATGAAGCGCTACTCCAAGGCCTTCCTGGAAAAGAACCCGCACCTGAAGGGCAAGGACCTGGAGATCACCAAGGCCGCCTGCGAGAAGTTCAAGGGCATGCCGGTGACCGTGGTGAACTACCTGGAAGGCACCCGCTTCACCCCGGCCAAGCAGGCCCAGCAGCAGTCGCCGTACCAGAACCTGCTCAAGCCCAAGGCCGGCGGCGTGGCCTTCGTGCTGGCCGCCCTGGGCGAGCAGCTGGACGCCATGCTCGACGTCACCGTGGTCTACCCAAAGGGTCCCAAGCCGGGCTTCTGGGACCTGCTCAGCGGCAAGGTGCCGCGGGTGATAGTCGATATCCGCACCCTCGGGATCGACCCTGCGCTGTGGCAGGGCGACTACGAGAACGATGCGGAATTCCGCCAGTACGTGCAGGCCTGGGTGTCGCGCCTGTGGGAAGAAAAGGACGCACGCATCGACGCGTTGCGCGCCGAGTTCTGAGCTAGACCGCTTTGCCGGCCACGGCGGTGGCTGGGGCTGCAGGCAGCGGGGTGCTTTCCCAGAGCTTGCCGAGGGTGCCCAGCAACTGGCTGTTCAGCCCCTGCTTGACCAGGTAGTCGAGCATCACCGTGGCGAACTGGTCGACCATGCCCTCGCTCATGCCCAGCACGTTGAACACCTGGTCGACGTCCTGCAGGTTCTGGATGCCGCCGAGCAACTGCCCGGCGCCGCCCAGCAGGGCGCCGATGCCGCCGCCGAGGGTGCCCGAGGACAGCTGGTCCAGCCCCGGCAGGCTCTTCTGCAGCTGCGAGCCCTGGCTGTCGTCGAGGCGGTTCATGGCCAGGCCGATCAGCGCGCCGGCGCCACCGATGGCCTGCTCGTCGCTGATGTTCAGGCGCTGGCCGAGGGTTTCCACCAGGCCGTTGGCGGCCGTTGCCGCGGCACCGGACTCGGCGCTGGGGATTTCCTCGAAGGTCTCGGCGGCGGCCGGGAAGGCCGCCAGCCAGGCGCAGGCGGCGAGGATGGGAAGGGCTCGGGCGATCATCGGGGGCTCCGCGGCAGACAGGTCCCGCCTCGGCATGGGCGGTCAGCGGATTTGACTGACAGCCGTGCCCTTCGTTCCGGACGCCCCTACGTTGTTTGCAGAACGCGCCGAAGTGCTTTCGTAGGAGCGAGCTTGCTCGCGAATGAGCCCCGCGGCGGAATCTGTTCGCGAGCAAGCTCGCTCCTACGAGAAGCCGTGCCACCGGTATGGTAGGAGCGGGCCCTGCCCGCGATTCGCGCGCAGGGCGCGCTCCTACAGTAAACGTCGCGGCGCTTAGCCGCCCACACCCCACAGGCTACCCAGGCTGCCCAGCAGGTCGCTGCTCACGCCCTGCTTGCCGAAGTAGTCCAGCAGCACGCCGGCGAACTTGCCGGTCATGCCCTGGTCCATGCCCAGGGTGCTGAAGGCGCTGTTCACGTCGCCCATGCTGTTGACGTTGCCCAGCAGGCCCTTGGCGCCGGTGCCGCCGAGGTTGCCCAGGGTCCCGCCGAGGCCGCCCAGGGCGTTGGCGCCGCTGAGCTTGTCCAGCCCCGGCACGCTCTGGATCAGCTGCGAATAGTCGCCGCCGCTGAGCTTGTTCTTGGCCAGGCCGAGCAGCGCGCCAGTGCCGCCGATGGCCTGTTCGTCGCTGACGCCCAGCTGCCCGGTGAGGGCGCCGAGCAGGCCGCTGGTCTGCGGGGTGGAAGCCACCTGGCCCGGGTTGCCGCCCTCGGCCACGCCGGACACCGCCTTGGCGGCGTCGCCAAGGTTGAAGGCGAAGGCGGAACTGGCGGCGAGCAGCGCCGCGGCGGCGCAGGTGACACGGAATCTGACGGTCATCGACATCTCCTGATGCAGTGGCGTGCGACGCCGAAGGTGCGCCGCACGCTGGTTGGACTGGCGCCGGGTGCCATTGTTCCGCCACCGCGGCGCAATCTTGCGCCCCTTCCGGCATGCCCGCGGGGCGCCGCGAAAGCCCCTTCAGGTCTAGCACAGGGCCGCCGCCGCGCCAGCGCGGCCGAACAGCGCAAAGGCTCTGGCGCGCCCCTCGCGCAGCACTGCCCTCCCCGCCTATGCTTGCGGGAGCCGAACAAGGACCCATCATGAGCGAGCCCTTCATCCTCACCCCGCGCATCGCCCGCATCCTCCCCTGGCTGGTGGCCGTCGCCTTCTTCATGCAGGCGCTGGACGGCACCATCCTCAACACCGCGCTGCCGAGCATGGCCCGTTCGCTGGACGAGGACCCGCTGCGCATGCAGGGGGTGGTCATCGCCTACCTGCTCACCGTGGCCCTGCTGATTCCCGCCTCCGGCTGGATCGCCGACCGCTTCGGCACGCGCCGGGTGTTCATCTTCGCCATCTTCCTGTTCAGCCTCGGCTCGCTGTTCTGCGCGCTCTCGCCAAGCCTCGGGGTGCTGATCATCGCCCGCGTGGTGCAGGGCCTGGGCGGCGCGCTGATGATGCCGGTGGGGCGCCTGGTGATCCTGCGCGTGTACCCGCGCAGCGACCTGGTGCGGGTGCTCAGCTTCGTCACCATCCCCGGCCTGCTCGGCCCGCTGACCGGCCCGACCCTGGGCGGCTGGCTGGTGGAGTACGCCAGCTGGCACTGGATCTTCCTCATCAACATCCCGGTCGGGCTGCTGGGCATCGTCTTCGCCATCCGCCTCATGCCCGACCTGCGCGGCGCCGCGCTCAGCCGCTTCGACGGCCCCGGCTTCCTGCTCTTCGGCGGCGCCATGGTGCTGATCACCATCGCCCTGGAAGGCCTGGGCGAGCTGCACATGCCCCACGTGCGGGTGGTGATGCTGCTGATCGGCGGCCTGGTCCTGCTCGCCGCCTACTGGCTGCGCGCCCTGAACGTCGAGGCGCCGCTGTTCCCGCCCAGCCTGTTCAAGACGCGCACCTTCGCCGTGGGCGTGCTGGGCAACCTGTTCGCCCGCCTGGGCAGCGGCTCGCTGCCGTTCCTCACGCCCCTGCTGCTACAGGTCGGCCTGGGCTTCGCGCCGGCCAAGGCGGGCATGACCATGATCCCGCTGGCCGCCATGGCCATGGTCGTCAAGCCGCTGGCCAAGGGCATCCTCGACCTGTTCGGCTACCGCCGCCTGCTGGTCGGCAACACCCTGCTGCTGGGCGCGCTGATCGCAGGCCTGGGGCTGATCGACCAGGACACCCCGTACCCCTGGCTGCTGATCCACCTGGGGCTGCTCGGCGGGGTCAACTCGCTGCAGTTCACGGCGATGAACACCCTGACGCTGATCGACCTGCGCGACGACAACGCCAGCGCCGGCAACAGCCTGCTGTCGGTGGTGATGCAACTGTCCATCGGCCTCGGCGTGGCCTGCGCGGCCGCGCTGCTGGGCGGCTTCAAGAGCGATGTCGAGATCAACGCCGGCGACGTGCTCGGCGCCTTCCACGCGACCTACCTGAGCGTGGGGCTGATGTCGATGGCGGCGGCGGCGATCTTCTTCCAGCTGGCCCGCGACGACGGCCGCTCGGCCCAGGCGCCGCGGCGCCTGGAGCCCGACGACGGGCATTGAGTCAGGGCTTGCAGGTGGGCGGCGTGGTCAGC
Organism: Pseudomonas sp. JH-2; assembly: GCF_036231725.1. Taxonomy (NCBI): domain Bacteria; kingdom Pseudomonadati; phylum Pseudomonadota; class Gammaproteobacteria; order Pseudomonadales; family Pseudomonadaceae; genus Pseudomonas; species Pseudomonas sp. JH-2. Next base: position 110,633 of record NZ_JAZAQP010000015.1, read on the forward strand.
GTCTTCGACACGTCCACCGCACCCAGGTGCTCCAGGCTGCGCCGGCCCAGCAGCACCGGGTAGTCGCTGCCCTCGCGGTCGGTGAGGGCGAACTGCTCGCGGTAGACCTTGTCGCCCAGGCACAGGTCCATGCTCACCACCGGGCGATGCTCGATGCCGTTGGCGCCGCGGACCTTGAGGGTGCGCTCGATGGGCCGCTCGAAGGGCAGGCGCTGCACCTGGCCGCTCGCCACGTCCTTGACCAGGATGTCGTACTGCACCCAGCGCTGCTCGTTCTTCCTGATCCGCACCAGGTTGCGCGCGTCCATCACCGAGGTCTGCACGCCGGTGTCCAGGCGCACCTTGAGCAGCACGCTCTCCGGCATCAGCCTGGCCTGCTCGACCCAGCCCCAGGTGGCCGGCTGCGCGGCGAACAGCGAGGGGCAGGAGAAGGCCAGCAACAGGCCGGCGAGGCGCAGCTTCATGGATCGGGCTCCGGGGTCGGGGGCAATGGCAGTACAGATCGGTTATGCCAATCAGGCAACAAAAAACCCCGGATGTTTCCATCCGGGGTTTTCGGCGACGCCAGGGAATCTTAGTTGATTACCTGAACGCGCTCGGCTTGCATGCCTTTCTGGCCTTGCACGACTTCGAAGCTGACCTTCTGGCCTTCGGCCAGGGTCTTGAAGCCGTGGCCTTCGATGGCGCGGAAGTGAACGAATACGTCCGGGCCGCTCTCAGGGGTGATGAAGCCGTAGCCTTTGGTCTCGTTGAACCATTTGACGGTGCCGTTCTGACGATTCGACATGGTGTTCTCCTTGGAACGTAGATGTAGAAATAGCCACAAAAGAGTGGCAGGAACTGAGTTGCAAGGAGTTACAAGGAGTCGAGCAGGACGGGGTGGAATAACCGACCGCATCAGGTCACGATCGACGGCGACCCATGCAAACACAGTGGAGGCACTCTACGATAAAAATCTGCGGAAAGCGAATCTGTATAAAAATACACTATCCAACCGCCCGTCCGTTTCAGACGAATGGTGACCGAGGCCAGTGACTTCGCGGGTTTTGGCGGTTTCTCCAGGGTCCCGTGGCACCGCTGCTGCTACACTGCGCGCCCACACGCCTGTCGGGTTTTTCCTTCGTGACCTCCACCGCCTTCTCCAGCCTGCCCCTCTCCGCCGACCTGCTCGCCAACCTCGAGGCCCTCGGCTACGCCGAGATGACACCGATCCAGGCCGCCAGCCTACCAGTCATCCTCAAGGGCCGCGACCTGATCGCCCAGGCCAAGACCGGCAGCGGCAAGACCGCGGCCTTCGGCATCGGCCTGCTCAGCCCGCTGAACCCGCGCTACTTCGGCTGCCAGGCGCTGGTGCTGTGCCCGACCCGCGAGCTGGCCGACCAGGTGGCCAAGGAAATCCGCCGCCTGGCCCGCGCCGCCGACAACGTCAAGGTGCTCACCCTCTGCGGCGGCGTGCCCTTCGGCCCGCAGATCGGCTCCCTGGAGCACGGCGCCCACGTGGTAGTCGGCACCCCGGGGCGGGTGCAGGAACACCTGCGCCGCGGCTCCCTGGTGCTCGACGGGCTGAACACCCTGGTGCTGGACGAGGCCGACCGCATGCTCGACATGGGCTTCTACGACAGCATCGCCGACATCATCGGCCAGCTCCCGGCGCGCCGGCAGAGCCTGCTGTTCTCGGCCACCTACCCGGCCGGCATCGAGCAGCTGGCGGCGAAGTTCCTGCGCCAGCCCGAGCGCGTGGAAGTCGAGGCGCTGCACGACGACAGCCAGATCGAACAGCACTTCTACGAAATCGACCCGCGCCAGCGCATGGACGCCGTGGTGCGCCTGCTGCAGCACTTCCGCCCGCAATCCGCCGTGGCCTTCTGCCACACCCGCCAGCAGTGCGTGGAGCTGGCGCAGGCGCTGGATGCGCAGAAGATTTCTGCCCTGGCCCTGCACGGCGACCTGGAACAGCGCGAGCGCGACCAGGTGCTGGCGATGTTCGCCAACCGCAGCTGCAGCGTGCTGGTGGCCACCGACGTGGCCGCCCGCGGCCTGGACATCGAGGGCCTGGAGGCGGTGATCAACGTCGAGCTGAGCCGTGACGCCCAGGTCCACGTGCACCGCATCGGCCGCAGCGGCCGCGCCGGCGAGAAGGGCCTGGCGCTGTCCCTGGTGGCCCCGGCCGAGGCCTCCCGCGCCCAGGCCATCGAAGACCTGCAGGGCGCCCCGCTGAACTGGGAGCGCATCGACTTCCTGCGCGCCAACCCCGCGCCCCTGCTGCCGCCGATGACCACCCTGAACATCGCCGGCGGACGCAAGGACAAGCTGCGCCCCGGCGACATCCTCGGCGCCCTCACCGGCGAGGCCGGCCTGCCCGGCAGCGCGGTGGGCAAGATCGCCATCTTCGACTTCCAGGCCTACGTGGCGGTGCAGCGCGACCAGGCCAAGGCGGCGCTCAAGCGCCTGCAGGAAGGCAAGATCAAGGGCCGCTCGTTCAAGGTGCGGATTCTCTGAGGAGCAAGGGGGCCCAGCTCTTGCTCGCGAACGGCACCATCCGGAGATTCCGCAGGGCGCCGCACCCCGCCGGCTGGCTGCATGGCCCTTCGTTCTGCCCAACGGTCCCCTCTTCCGCTTGCGAGGGAAGGTTAGGGAGGGGGTGCGGCGTCAAGCCATGCTCCGGAGCGTCGTCGAAGTCCGTAACCCTCTCCCCAGCCCTCTCCCTGAAGGGAGAGGGGGCTTGTCCGTGCCGAGAGGAGGAATGGTTTCATCCGGTAGTCTCTGTGCTTGCCGGCTAACGCCGAAATACCCGAGCACTACGAACGGCCCCTCTCCCGTCAGGGAGAGAGGGCTTGTCCGTGCCGAGAGGAGGAATGGTTTCAGCCGGACATCACCGTGCTTGCCGGCTAACTCCAGAACACCCGACTCTGCCCAACGGTCCCCTCTCCCTTCAGGGAGAGGGTTAGGGAGAGGGCGCTCTTCGGGGCAGACACCATTCGCGAGCAAGAACTAGGCGTCCCCCTCGCTCCTACGAAACGCTTCCCACCCGCGACCGATAGCCGCGCGCCAGGCGATCCGCTAGTCTCAGCGCAGAGACACTCGGAAGTCCCCGACGCGCATGCTTTCCTCCCCGTTGTTCGAGTCCCTGCGGCGCCTGTGGGCGCTGGACAAGTTCGCCTACAGCCTGCGGGTGACCATCGCCCTGGCCGGCGCCATGGCCGCCTGCCTGCTGCTGGGCCGCACCGAGCTGGTGATCCCGCTGTTCCTGGGCATCATCGCCAGCGCCCTGGCCGAGACCGACGACCACTGGCTGGGCCGCCTGCAGGCGCTACTGGTGACCCTGGTGTGCTTCCTCATCGCCGCGCTGGCGGTGGAGCTGCTGTTCCCCTACCCCTGGCTGTTCGTCGGCGGCCTGGCCCTGTCGGCCTTCGGCATGACGCTGCTGGGCGCGCTGGGCGAGCGCTATGCGGCCATCGCCTCGGCCACGCTGATCCTGTCCATCTACACCATGATCGGCGTCGACCAGCGCGGCGGCGCCCCCGGCGACCTGTGGCAGGAGCCGCTGCTGCTGGTGGCCGGCGCGGCCTGGTACGGCGCGCTCTCGGTGCTGTGGAACGCGCTCTTCGCCAACCAGCCGGTGCAGCAGGTGCTGGCCCGCGCCTACTTCGAGCTGGGCGAGTACCTGAAGATCAAGTCGACGCTGTTCGAGCCGCTGCGCCAGCTCGACGTCGAGGGCCGGCGCCTGGCCCTGGCGCGGCAGAACGGCCGCCTGGTGGTGACCCTCAACCAGGCCAAGGAGACCATCCTCAGCCGCCTCAGCCACGGCCGCCCGGGGCCCAAGCTGAGCCGCTACCTGAAGCTCTACTTCATCGCCCAGGACGTCCACGAGCGCGCCAGCTCCTCGCACTACCCCTACAACCGCCTGGCCGAGGCCTTCTTCCACAGCGACGTGCTGTTCCGCTGCCAGCGCCTGCTCAACCAGCAGGGCAAGGCCTGCCAGGCGCTGTCGCGGGCCATCCGCCTGCGCCAGCGCTTCGACTACGACGACAGCGAGCAGGCCCTGGCCGACCTGCAGGCCTCGCTGGAATACCTGCGCCAGCAGGGCAACCCGGCCTGGCGCTCGCTGCTGCGCTCGCTCGGCGCCCTGGCCGCCAACCTCGCCAGCCTGGACCAGAAGCTCAGCGGCGCGAGCAACCCCGACGCCCTCGCCGAGGAACAGGACAGCGCCCTGCTGGACCGCTCGCCGCGCTCGCTGCGCGACGCCTTCGAACGCATCCGCCAGCAGCTCACGCCCACCTCGCTGCTGTTCCGCCACGCCCTGCGCCTGGGCCTGACGCTGACCGCCGGCTATGGGGTGCTGCACCTGATCCACCCGACCCAGGGCTACTGGATCCTGCTGACCACGGTGTTCGTCTGCCAGCCCAACTACGGCGCCACGCGCATCCGCCTGGTGCAGCGGATCCTCGGCACCCTGGTCGGCCTGGTGGCCGGCTGGGCGCTGATCGACCTGTTCCCCAGCCCGCTGGTGCAGTCGCTGCTGGCGGTGGTCGCCGGGGTGGCCTTCTTCGCCACCCGCAGCACCCGCTACACCCTGGCCACCGCGGCCATCACCCTGCTGGTGCTGCTGTGCTTCAACCAGGTGGGCAACGGCTACGGGCTGATCCTGCCGCGCCTGTTCGACACCCTGCTGGGGGCCTTCATCGCCGGCCTGGCGGTGTTCCTCATCCTCCCCGACTGGCAGGGCCGGCGCCTGCACAGCCTGGTCGGCGGCACCCTGGCCTGCAACGCCCGCTACCTGCGCGAGGTCATGCAGCAGTACGCCAGCGGCAAGCGCGACGACCTGGCCTACCGCACCGCCCGGCGCAACGCCCACAACGCCGACGCCACCCTCTCCACCACGCTGTCGAACATGCTTCTGGAGCCGGGCCACTTCCGCAAGGACGCCGAGCTGGGCTTCCGCTTCCTGGTGCTCTCGCACACCCTGCTCAGCTACCTCTCGGCCCTGGGCGCGCACCGCGACCGCCTGCCGGAGTCGCCGGCCAACGCGCTGATCGACGAGGCGGCCGCGCAGCTCACCGCCAGCCTCGACGACATCGCCGCCAGCCTCGCCCAGCGCCGCCCGGTGGCCATCCACAGCGACGCCGAGGAAGACCTGGCCAAGCGCCTGGAACAGGTGCCCGAAGAGCTGGAAGACCCACAGCGCCTGGTGCAGACCCAGCTGGCGCTGATCTGCCGCGAGCTGGCGCCGCTGCGCAGCCTGGCCGCGCACCTGCTGAAGAAGGAAATCGGCGCCGAGCAGGAAGCGGCCGCCTGAGCCCGGCTCAGGGCCCGCGCAGGCTCATGAAGGCATCGTAGCTGCCGTCCTCGCGCATCAGCCGCAGTTCACGATTGAAGTCCTCGACTATCTGCGCATGGCGCGGGTTGGCGCGGCTGACCAGGACGTGCAGCGGGTTCTCCGCCAGCGGCTGGGGCAGGAACTCCAGCTTGTCGCGCTCGGCCCTGAGGTCGTGCTCGAGGATGTAGCGGGCGGTCCACTCGTCCTCCAGGGTCAGCTCGACACGCCCGGCCACCACCATCATCGCGGCGTTGGGGAAGGACAGCACCGGCACCTTGTTCAGCCGGCGATCCTCGTTGAACTCCGGGGTGTAGCTGTAGCCGCGGACCACGGCGATGCGGAAGGGATAGAGGTCGGCCAGGCGGTCGAAGACGATGGGCGAGCCCTTGCGCTTGAGAAAACGCAGGCGGTTCACCAGGTAGGGCTCGGAATACTGCCCGAAGGCTTCGCGCTCGGCGCTGTACCAGGAGTCCACCAGCACGTCGTACTCGCCGTTGCGCACCCCGTGCAGGGCGCGCGGCCAGGGCACCTCGGCGTAGTGGATGGCGTAGCCGGCGCGGGTCAGCGCGGTGCTGACGAAATGCACCGCCAGGCCGCGGCCGGGCATCTGCGCGTCGGCGTAGGGCGGCCAGCGGTCGGCGACCAGGTTCAGCGGCTCCTCGGCCTGGGCGCAGAGCGGCAGGAGCAGGGCGATCAGCAGGGCACGCAGCAGCATGGCTCTCCTTGCAAGGCCCGCGCCCCGCTGCTGGCGAGCGGGCGGACTCAGAACAGCATCGCCGCGCGTAGGCTCATCCCTCCACCCGCTTCAGGCAGGACACCGAAGGAATAGGCACTACCTGGCGACCCCTCAAGGAACAGATTGTAGGTGAAGTTGGCGGCGAGGTTGCCCACCGCCATGCCCACCAAAGTATCGGTCGGGTAGTGCTTGGAGCCTTCCACCCGGGCCAGGGCGGTCAGCCCGTCCACCGTGTAGAGCCCGGCCTTGGCGGTGAAGCGCAGGGTCGGGTCCATGTCGATGTAGTCCAGGTTGCGCCGGGTGAAGCTGTTGTGCACGGCGGTCACGGCCGTGTGCTTGGAGGGGAAGGAGTCGTCGGGAATGCCGTCGGGGCGGTCGCGCCCGGACACCTCCTTCCACTCCTCCACCAGGCCGGTCACGGCGTAGCGGTCGGTGGCCAGCAGCGCCAGGTTGCGCCCGCGCCAGCTCCACTTCTCCTCCCCCTCGCTGCCCCTGGGCGCGGCCACCAGGCCGGTGACCACGCTCAGCGCGGTGCTGGCGTTGAGCATGTGGTCGGCGGCGGAGTTGGCGTCGCCGCCGAACAGCCATTCGTGGTTGGCCGCGGACTTCTGCCACTTGTGGTCCCAGTTGCCGGCGGCGATCACCGCGGCGCCGGCCACCGGCGCCCAGGTGCCGGGGTCGAGCACGGCGCGCTGGGCGGAGTCGCCGATGCGCGACCAGCTCATCTGGGGAGCGCCGGCGCAACCGGCGACGAGGGCGGATGACAGCAGGGTCAGGGCCGCGAGGGTACGGTAGCTCATGGTTTCCCCCGTAACCCGTCCGTAAGGGGACGGTAACGAATTTTCAGAAAACCTAGAGGGTAGACGCCTCAGCCCTATCCGACCTGCCTTCAGTCAACTCTTAGTCTGTCCGTTTGTTTCGAGCAGCCCCTTGAGCAGGTCGATGGGCATCGGGAAGACGATGGTGGAGTTCTTGTCGCCGGCGATGCTGCCCAGCGTCTGCATGTAGCGCAGCTGCATGGCGCCGGGCTGGCGGGCCAGCATCTCGGCGGCCTGCATCAGCTTCTCCGAGGCCTGCAGCTCGCCCTCGGCGTGGATCACCTTGGCCCGCCGCTCGCGCTCGGCCTCGGCCTGGCGGGCGATGGCGCGGACCATGGACTCGTTGAGGTCGACGTGCTTGATCTCGACGTTGGCCACCTTGATGCCCCAGGCATCGGTCTGCGCATCCAGCACCTTCTGGATGTCGACGTTCAGGCGCTCGCGCTCGGCCAGCATCTCGTCCAGCTCGTGCTTGCCGAGCACCGCGCGCAGCGTGGTCTGGGCCAGTTGGCTGGTGGCGGCGAGGAAGTTCTCCACCTGGATGATGGCCTTCTGCGGGTCGAGCACGCGGAAGTACACCACCGCGTTGACCTTCACCGAGACGTTGTCGCGGGAGATCACGTCCTGCGGCGGCACGTCGAGCACCACGGTGCGCAGGTCGACGCGGACCATCTGCTGCACCACCGGGATCACCAGCACCAGGCCGGGGCCCTTGACCTTCCAGAAGCGGCCGAGCTGGAACACCACCCCGCGCTCGTATTCGCGCAGGATGCGCAGGGCGCTGGCCACCAGCATCAGCAGCAGGACCAGTGCCACCAGCAGTCCGAAGGGAATACCCATCAGTCACCTCCCGATTCGTCGTCGGCCGCCACCTCCAGGCGCAGGCCGTCGCGCGCCAGCACCTTCACCCGCTGGCCGGCGCGCAGGGTCCGGGCGCAGCGGACCTGCCACTGTTCGCCCTGCAGTTGTACCCAGCCGGCGTGGGCATCCTCGTCGGCCACCGCATCCACGGTCGCCAGGCTGCCCACCAGGCCAGCCGCGCCGCTGACCACCTGGCGTCGCCGGCTCTTCAGCGCCACGCCCAGCACCCCGGCGATGAACAGCGCGCTCACCGTGGCCACGCCGAGGATCAGCCCCAGGGGAATGCCGAAGCCCGGCGCCTCGGTGTCCAGCAGGATCAGCCCACCGATCACGAACGCGGCGATGCCGCCGATGCCCAGGCTGCCATAGCTGGGTACGAAGGCCTCGGCGGCCATGAAGGCCAGGCCGAGGACGATCAGCGCCACCCCCGCGTAGTTCACCGGCAGCAGCTGCATGGCGTAGAGCCCGAGCAGCAGGCAGATGCCGCCGAGCACGCCGGGCAGCGCAAGGCCCGGGTTGGCGAATTCGAAGATCAGCCCGTACACGCCGATCATCAGCAACAGCAGCGCCACGCTGGGGTCGGTGATCACCGCCAGCAGGCGGGTGCGCCAGTCGGCCTGGTGTTCGACCCAGGCGAGGCCGGCGCTGTGGAGGGTCACCGCCTGCCCCGCCACCTGCACCTTGCGCCCGTCGATGGCGCGCAGCAACTGGTCGAGGTCGCCGGCCTGGAGCTCGACCACCTTCTGCTTCACGGCTTCCTCGGCGGACAGGCTGACCGCCTCGCGCACCGCGCGCTCGGCCCATTCGGCGTTGCGCCCGCGCAACTGCGCCAGGCCGCGGATGTAGGCCGCCGCATCGTTGATCTGCTTGCGCTTGAGGGTGTCTTCCTCGCGCGGGGCCTGCTTGCCATCCTTGCCCTGCGGCGTATCCGGCGTGGAGGGTGCTCCGCCGATCTGCACCGGGGTGGCGGCGCCCAGGTTGGTACCCGGGGCCATGGCGGCGAGGTGGCAGGCGTAGAGGATGTAGGTACCGGCGCTGGCCGCCCGCGCGCCACCGGGGGCGACGTAGCCGACCACGGGAATGGGGCTGGTGAGGATCGCCTTGACGATGTCGCGCATGGCGCTGTCCAGCCCGCCCGGGGTGTCCAGGCGCAGCACCACCAGCGGCGCCCCCTCGTCCGCGGCACGCTGCAGGCCGCGCACCAGGTAGTCGGAAGTCGCCGGGCCGATGGCCCCGTCCACCGTCAGCACCACCGCCGGCGGGGCCGCCAGCGCCCCGGCCGCGAACAGCAGCAGGCAGAAAGCGCAGCGGCGAATCAGCGTGGACATGGCACGCCTCCCCGGCCAGGGTCGAAGCGGCGCCGCGGCGAGTGAAGTAACGGCGCCTTCCTACAGCATAGCCCCCTGGCCCGCGGTGCCCGTGGCAGGCTGTTGCAGGGTGTTTTGCTGGAGAACTCCTAGCCGGCTTCTCGTAGGAGCGAGCTTGCTCGCGAAGGGGCCCCCCGGTGATTCCGCTGCCTTGGCTTGGCTCCGCTCCCTCTCCCTAACCCTCGGCTGCGCGCCCCGCCCTGAAGGGAGAGGGGACCGTTCGGAGTGCGCTGATGTTTCGGCGTTAGCCGGCTAGCACAGGGACTACCGGCTGAAACCAAGCCTTCTCTCGGCACGGACTAGCCCCCTCTCCCTTCAGGGAGAGAGCTGGGGAGAGGGTACGGAGGTCAGCCCGACTACATGGCTGCCGGCCTGCACCCTTCGCGAGCAAGCTCGCTCCTACAAGAGCCCAGAAACGAAAACGCCGTTTCCCCCTCACGGAAGAAACGGCGCTTTTGCCTTCGGCCTCAGGCCGAAGAGAGCGGCCCGGTCAGCCCTTGAACACGTCTTCCACCGACTGCAGCGGATAGTGTTTCGGGTACGGCAGGGTAGCCACACCGCTCTCGATGGCGGCCTTGGCCACTGCATCGGAGACCACGGTGATCAGGCGCTTGTCCATGGGTTTCGGGATGATGTACTCACGGCCGAATTCCAGGGAGGACACGCCGTAGGCCTCGCACACGTCCTTGGGCACCGGCTCCTTGGCCAGGTCGCGCAGGGCCAGGGCGGCGGCGATCTTCATCTCTTCGTTGATGCGGGTGGCGCGCACGTCCAGGGCACCGCGGAAGATGAAGGGGAAGCCCAGCACGTTGTTCACCTGGTTCGGGTAGTCCGAACGGCCGGTGGCCATGATCACGTCGTTGCGGGTGGCGTGGGCCAGTTCCGGCTTGATCTCCGGGTCCGGGTTGGAGCAGGCGAACACGATCGGGTTCGGCGCCATGCGCTTGAGGCCTTCGGCGCTCAGCAGGTTGGCGCCGGACAGGCCGACGAACACGTCGGCGCCGTCGAGGGCGTCGTCCAGGGTGCGCTTGTCGGTCTCGGTGGCGAACACCGCCTTGTACTGGTTCAGGTCGCTGCGGCCGGCGTGGATCACGCCCTGGCGGTCGATCATGTAGATGTTCTCGACCTTGGCGCCCATGCTCACCAGCAGCTTCATGCAGGAAATGGCGGCGGCGCCGGCGCCCAGGCAGACGATCTTCGCGCTTTCCAGGTTCTTGCCGGCGATTTCCAGGGCGTTGAGCATGCCGGCGGCGGTGACGATGGCGGTGCCGTGCTGGTCATCGTGGAACACCGGGATGTCGCACTGCTCGATCAGCGCGCGCTCGATCTCGAAGCACTCCGGCGCCTTGATGTCTTCCAGGTTGATGCCGCCGAAGGTGATGGAGATGCGCTTGACGGTGTCGATGAAGGCCTGCGGGCTCTCGGCGTCGACCTCGATGTCGAACACGTCGATGCCGGCGAAGCGCTTGAACAGCACGCCCTTGCCTTCCATGACCGGCTTGGAGGCCAGCGGGCCGAGGTTGCCCAGGCCGAGGATGGCGGTGCCGTCGGAGATCACCGCGACCAGGTTGCCCTTGCCGGTGTACCTGTAGGCCAGTTCGGCGTCACGGGCGATCTCGCGGACCGGCTCGGCCACGCCCGGGCTGTAGGCCAGCGACAGGTCGCGGGCGGTGACGGTCGGCTTGGTCAGCTCGACGCTGAGTTTCCCAGGGCGGGGTTGCGCGTGATATTCGAGGGCAGCGGTCTTGAGATCAGACATTTTTGGCACTTCCGCTTTATTGCTTTGTTGGACAGACGGGCGACCGAGCATACGCGGGAAGAAAGCGCCTGCCAAGATAGCTTCAGGGCTGTGGTGTCAATGCTGCTAACGCACGATTTTCAACCATTCCCCGGGTTTTGGCTGACCAGTTGGATACAAATCGTTGAGCAATCGTATACGAGAAATCGCGTCAGATTCCGGCTCGTTTCCGCCCTTTGCCAGCTGTTCCAGGCCTTGCCCGGCCTTCACCTGGACCAGTTGCAGGCGCCGCGGCTCGGCCAGTTTCCGTTCGTCGGCGCGCAGCGGGCGGAAACTGCGGATCACCGAGAGGAACTCGGCGTCGCGGCTTTCCAGCGAGGCGCGGCCTTTGACCACACCCACGAACAGGTAGGCGCCCTGGTCCTTGTAGATCACCGCCACGCGCCGCGCGGGCGAACCGGGGATCACCGCGGCGGCGCCCTTCAGGCCGGCCTGGTTCAGTTCCTGCTCGTCGGCCAGGCGGCCGCCGGCGCCCTTGCGCAGGTAGTCCAGCGGGCTCAGCTGGCCATCGCGCGGCACCAGTTTCATGCCGATGTAGGCCTGCTGGTCCTCGGGGTAGCCGATCAGCGCGGTGGGCTGATTGAGCATGCCCCAGCCGGTGGGATAGCTGAGGGTGAAGCCCAGTTCGCCGTGGTAGAAGCTTTGCCCGCGGCGGATGCCGGACTCGGCGGAATCGCCGAAGGGCATGCCGTCGATGGCCTTCAGGTAGCGGTCGCGGCCGACCTCCTGCTGCCCGCCGGCCAGGGCCTGGGCCGGGCCCAGCACCTCCTGCAGGCGCCGGTCGTTGTCCGGGTGGGTGTCGAACAGGCCGTGGTAGCCCACCGGCTGCACCGCCTCGCCCTTGGCCTGGGCGACCTGGCGGGCGTAGTCCTCCTGGTTCTTCAGCACCCGCACCACCTGGATCATCGCCTTGGGGTCGTAGCCGGCGCGGGCCAGGTACTTGGCACCCAGGCCGTCGGCCTGCAGCTCCATGTCGCGGCCGTAGCCGCGCACCACGGCGGTGCCCAGGACGTTGGTCAGGTCGCCGGCGGCGCTGACCCCGGTGCCGATGGCCACGGCCGCGCCGAGCACGTTCCAGGCACTGGCCTGGCTCTGCTGGCGCACGCTGTGACGGGCGGTGACGTGGCCGATCTCGTGGCCCAGCACCGCGGCCAGCTCGGCTTCGGAATTCAGGTAGGCCATCAGCCCGCGGTGGATGTAGATGTAGCCGCCGGGCAGGGCGAAGGCGTTGATGTCGGGGCTGTCGACCACGGTGAAATGGTACTGCAGGGTGGGCCGGTCGCCGACCCGGGCGACGCGCTCGCCCACCTGCTGCACGTAGGCCTGGAGCTTCTCGTCGGCGTAGCGCGGGTACTGCTTGGCCGCCTCCTGGCTGGCCTGGCGGCCGAGGGCCAGCTCGTCCTGCTCGCTCATGGTGACGAAGTCGGTCTCGCCGGTGGCGGGGTTGACCGCGCAGCCGCCCAGCACGCCGCTTAGCGTGAACAGGCAGGTCAGCAACAGCATCCTTGTCGGGGTCATGGCAGCAGCTCCAGCATGGCCGGGTCGGTGATGGGCAGCATCCAGCGTGCCTGCCCCGGTTTTACTGCGCCCCGTGCGGCGCGGTCAATCACCCAGCCGCGCGCCTCCAGGGTGCGGCCCGGCAGGGCGTCGAGGGTGCGCCTGTCGAAGGCCTTGACCAGCTGCGGCGCGATGCGCAGCACCAGCGGGCCGTCCATCTCCAGCCACAGCCCGCCGCGGTTGCGCTGCACCTGGGCGACGCGCCCGCGGACGATGGCGAAGCCGCTCTGCCGCAGGGCCTGGGCCTCCTGCACCGGCGGGCGCTTCCACAGCCCGCGGCCGGCCTTGCGGGCCTGGCGCTCGGCGGCCTGCTGGCAGGCGGTCAGCTCGGTGTTGGGCGCCACCGCCACCAGGTAGCCCAGGCCCTCGGCCAGCAGTTGCGCCTCTATGTTGTCGCCCTGGCGGTCGTAGAGGTGCGCCAGGGTGCGACCGTAATGGTCCTTGGCCTGGCGTCCGAGCTGCAACCCTAATTCGCCGTCGTTGGCCGCCACCAGGGCCCGCAGGCGCTGCCGCGCGGCCTCGGCGAAGGGCTCGGCGCTGCGCCCGCGGTGGGCCAGCTCCGGGGCGTTGACGCCGATCAGGCGCACGTTGCGGCCATCTGCCAGCCTCAGGGTGTCGCCATCCACCACCCGCTGCACGCGGACCATGGAGGCACTACCGGGCGCCGGGCAGGTGGCCGCCTGCGCCTGCGCGCCCAGGCAAACCGCGAGCACAAAAAAGGCGCCCCGCAGGGGCGCCTTTTTCAGCAGATCGGGAAAGGCCATCGAGGCTTTTCCGGAAATCGCTCTTACTTCTTGCCACCGAACATGGCGAAGCGCTGGTTGAAGCGATCGATACGGCCGCCGGTGTCCACGACCTTCTGCTTGCCGGTGTAGAACGGGTGGCACTCGGAGCAGACGTCCAGGTGGATGCCTTTGCACAGGGTCGAACGGGTCTTGATCACGTTGCCGCAGCTGCAGGTGGCTTCGATTTCTTCGTACGCGGGATGGATTTCCGGTTTCATGATGTCTTCCTCTGGTTGGTGTGCCGCCACCCAGTCTCTGGCAGAAGCCGAGCCACGGCCTTCGAGGACCGCGGGCGGGATCTTTTACCGGGCACCGCACGCAAATTAAGGGCGTGGATCATACCAGAGACTTTCGCCAGCGCAAGTCGGGCCGCCGACCGACCGTCGCCGCGCCCCGTGCTAAGATCGCCGCCTCACGACGCCCCGGAAAGCCCACAGCGTGCCATCACCCAGCATCCTGCGCCTCGCCCTGCCCTCGCCGCTGCGCCGCCTGTTCGACTACCTGCCGCCGCGCGGGGTGGACCCCCGGCACCTGCAGCCCGGCGTGCGCCTGCGCGTGCCCTTCGGCCGCCGCGAGATCGTCGGCGTGCTGGTGGAACTGGCGGACACCTCGGAAGTGCCCGAGGACAAGCTGCGCCCGGCGCTGGCCGTGCTCGACCGCGAGCCGCCGATGCCGGCGCACCTGCTGGAACTGTGCCGCTGGACCGCGCAGTACTACCAGCACAGCCTGGGCGACACCCTGTCCTGGGCGCTGCCCAACCTGCTGCGCCAGGGCGAGCCGGCCGAGGCGCGGGTGCAGCGCTTCTGGCTCGCCGCCCCCGGCGCGCGCCTCGACGACCCGCGCCTGGCCCGCGCGCCACGCCAGCGCCAGGCCCTGCAGACGCTGCAGCAGCACCCCCACGGCGTGCTCCACGAACTGCTCGGCCAGCTGGACATCAACAAGGACAGCCTCGACCTGCTGGTGGAAAAGGGCCTGGCCACCCAGGAAAGCCGCCGCCACGTGCCGGCGGAGCACCACGGCGGCTGGCTGGCCCAGGCCGAGCTGCCGCTCAACGCCGAGCAGCGCGCCGCCTGCGAAGCGGTGCGCGCCGGCTTCGGCGCCTTCCACAGCTACCTGCTGGCCGGCGTCACCGGCAGCGGCAAGACCGAGGTCTACCTGCAGCTGATCCACCAGGTGCTGGAGGCCGGCAAGCAGGCGCTGGTGCTGATCCCGGAGATCAACCTCGGCCCGCAGACCCTCAGCCGCTTCGAGCGCCGCTTCAACGCGCGCATCGCCCTGCTGCACTCGGCGCTGACCGACCGCGAGCGCCTGGACGCCTGGCTGGCGGCCCGCGACGGCGAGGCGGACATCGTCATCGGCACCCGCTCGGCGCTGTTCACCCCGCTGAAGAACCCGGGGCTGATCATCATCGACGAGGAGCACGACGCCTCCTATAAACAGCAGGAAGGCCTGCGCTACCACGCCCGCGACCTGGCCCTGGTGCGCGCGCGCCTGGAGAAGGTGCCGATCCTGCTCGGCTCGGCCACGCCCTCGCTGGAAAGCCTGCACAACGCCGCCAGCGGCCGCTACGGCCTGTTGCGCCTGACGCAGCGCGCCGGCGGCGCCCAGGCGCCGAAGTTCCAGCGCCTGGACGTGAAGAGCCTGCCGCTGGACGCCGGGCTGTCGATGCCGCTGCAACGGGCCATCGGCGAGACCCTCGGCGCCGGCCAGCAGGTGCTGGTGTACCTGAACCGCCGCGGCTTCGCCCCCACCCTGCTGTGCCACGACTGCGGCTGGATCAGCCAGTGCCCGCGCTGCGACGCGCGCATGACGCTGCACCAGGGCTCCGGCGAGCTGCGCTGCCACCACTGCGACCACCGCGAGCGCCCGCCGCGCCAGTGCCCCAAGTGCAACCAGCTGGACCTGCGCCCGGTCGGCGCCGGCACCGAGCGCGCCGAGGAGCGCCTGCGCATCCTCTTCCCCGACTACCCGGTGCTGCGCATCGACCGCGACAGCACCTCGCGCAAGCACGCCATGCGCGACCTGTTCGCCACCATCAACAAGGGCGAGCCGTGCATCCTGGTGGGCACCCAGATGCTCGCCAAGGGCCACCACTTCCCGCGGGTGACCCTGGTGGCCATCCTCGACGCCGACGGCGGGCTGTTCTCCGCCGACTTCCGCGCCAGCGAGCGCATGGCCCAGCAGATCGTCCAGGTCGCCGGCCGCGCCGGGCGCGCCGAGGAGCCCGGGCGGGTGCTGATCCAGACGCACCTGGCCGACCACCCGCTGCTGGTGCAGCTCACCGAGCAGGGCTACTTCGCCTTCGCCGACCAGGCCCTGGCCGAACGCCGCGCCGCCGGCCTGCCGCCCTTCTGCCACCTGGCCCTGCTGCGCGCCGAGGCGCACAAGCCGGGCCAGGCCGAAGGCTTCCTCGAAGAAGCCTGCGCCGAGGCCGAGCGCCTGCAGGCGCAACTGGGCAGCGAGGTCGAGCTGCTCGGCCCGGTGCCGGCGCCCATGGAACGCCGAGCCGGCCGCTTCCGCGCCCAGCTGCTGCTGATGAGCAGCGCCCGCGTGCCGCTGCACCGCCTGCTGTCGTGCTGGCTGCCGATCCTCGAGACCATGCCCGGCGGGCGCCAGGTGCGCTGGTCGCTGGACGTCGACCCGATCGATTTATTTTAGAAAGCGGCTGCAGGCTGCAAGCGACAGGCTGCAAGCGAAAAGCGCGTGGGCATGGCGGAAATCAAGGCCCGGAAGGGCTTTTGCTTGTAGCTTGCTGCTTGAAGCTTGCCGCTGCGCCCCCCGGGCGCCGATAATGCGCGGTTCTGAGCCAGATATGCGGTCGCCGCCCCGAGTTGCGCGCGAGCACGGAGAAAAGCCATGAAAGACACCATCCGCCAGCTGATCCAGCACGCCCTCGCCAGCCTCGTCGAGGACGGTACCCTGCCGGCCGGGCTGACCCCGGACATCCAGGTCGAGACCACCAAGGACCGCAGCCACGGCGACTACGCCAGCAACATCGCCATGATGCTGGCCAAGCCCGCCGGCATGAAGCCGCGCGACCTGGCCGCCAAGCTGGTCGCCGCGCTGCCGGCCAACCCGCAGGTGGCCAGGGTGGAGATCGCCGGCCCCGGCTTCCTCAACTTCTTCCAGGACCAGGCCTGGCTGGCCGCCAGCCTCGACGCCGCCCTGCGCGACGACCACCTGGGCGTGCGCAAGGCCGGCCCGGCGCAGCGCGTGGCCGTCGACCTGTCCTCGCCGAACCTGGCCAAGGAGATGCACGTCGGCCACCTGCGCTCGACCATCATCGGCGACGCCGTGGCCCGCGTGCTGGAGTTCCTCGGCGACACCGTGATCCGCCAGAACCACGTCGGCGACTGGGGCACCCAGTTCGGCATGCTGCTGGCCTACCTGGAAGAGCAGCCGGTGGACGCCCAGGCCGAGCTGCATGACCTGGAAGTCTTCTACCGCGCCGCCAAGAAGCGCTTCGACGAGTCAGCCGAGTTCGCCGACCGCGCCCGCGAGCTGGTGGTCAGGCTGCAGGCCGGCGACGCCGAGTGCCTGCGCCTGTGGACGCGCTTCAACGAAATCTCCCTGTCGCACTGCCAGAAGGTCTACGACCAGCTCGGCGTGAAGCTGACCATGGCCGACGTCAAGGGCGAGAGCGCCTACAACGACGACCTCGCCAACGTGGTCGACGCGCTCAAGGCCAAGGGCCTGCTGACCGAGGACGACGGCGCCCTGTGCGTGTTCCTCGACGAGTTCAGGAACGCCGAGGGCAACCCGCTGCCGGTGATCGTGCAGAAGGCCGGCGGCGGCTACCTGTACGCCACCACCGACCTGGCCGCCATGCGCTACCGCCACAAGGTGCTGCACTGCGACCGCGTGCTGTACTTCGTCGACCAGCGCCAGGCCCTGCACTTCCAGCAGGTGTTCGAGGTGGCCCGCCGCGCTGGCTTCGTCCCGGCCAGCATGGACCTGGAGCACATGGGCTTCGGCACCATGAACGGCGCCGACGGCAAGCCCTTCAAGACCCGCGACGGCGGCACCGTGAAGCTGATCGACCTGCTCGACGAAGCCGAAGAGCGCGCCTACACCCTGGTCAAGGCCAAGAACCCCGAGCTGGGCGACGACGAGCTGCGCCACATCGCCCATGCCGTAGGCATCGGCGCGGTGAAGTACGCCGACCTGTCCAAGCACCGCACCAGCGACTACAGCTTCAACTTCGAGCAGATGCTCAGCTTCGAGGGCAATACCGCGCCCTACCTGCTCTACGCGTACACCCGCGTGGCCAGCATCTTCCGCAAGCTGGGCAAGGGCTATGACGAAGTCGGCGGCCAGATCGTCCTGGAAGCCCCGCAGGAACAGGCCCTGGCCGCGCAGCTGGCGCAGTTCGGCGACCTGCTCAACAATGTGGCGCTCAAGGGCGTGCCGCACATCCTCTGCGCCTACCTGTACGAACTGGCCGGGCTGTTCTCCAGCTTCTACGAGCACTGCCCGATCCTCGCCGCACAGACCCCGGAGCAGCAGGAAAGCCGCCTGAAACTGGCCGCACTGACGGGCCGCACCCTCAAGCAGGGCCTGGAGTTGCTGGGCCTGGAAACCCTGGAACGCATGTAACCCTCCATGGCGAAGAAGAAACCCGCTCCCAAGCGCGGCGCCAGCCGCTACCAGGCCCCGGCCAAGAAGACCTCGGTCCCCGGCTGGGTCTGGCTGGTCGCAGGCCTGGCCATCGGCGGCTTCATCATGTTCCTGATGAAGCTGGAACCGGGCCGCAACGAAGTCCGCCGGGAAAAACCCGAGCAGCAGAAGCCGGGCATCGCCCAGGGCGCCAAGCCGGCCACCCCGGCGCAGCAGCCCTCGGCGGTGGCGGTGAAGCCCAAGTACGACTTCTACACCCTGCTGCCGGGCTCGGAAGTGGTGGTGCCGCCGGAGGCCGTGCCGGAGAAGCCGCAGACGCCGACGGTGGTCAGCACCCCGGAGGAAGCGGCGAAGATCGACGCCGCCCGCGCCCAGGCCGCGCTCAACGGCCAGGTCCCGCCGCCGCCCGCGGTGGTCAAGCCGGCCACGCCGCCGGCGCAGCCGCAGCAAGCGGCAACGGCGCAGCCGCCCGCCACCCAGGCCAAGGCCACGCCCCCGGCGACGGCCCCGGCGAGCAAGCCGATCGCCCCGCCGGCGGTGGCCGCCACCCAGTTCTTCCTGCAGGCCGGCTCGTTCCGCAAGCAGGCCGACGCCGACCGCGTGCGCGCCCAGGTGATCCTCCTCGGCCAGAGCGCGCGGGTGGAATCCGGTGCGGTGCGCGACGAGACCTGGTACCGGGTGATGGTCGGCCCCTACAGCGACCGCGCCCAGGTCTCGGCGGCGCAGAAGCAGCTGTCGGCCAACGGTTTCAGCAACCTGCTGTTACAGCAGCGCCAGACCCGCTGAAGCCCCGCGCGGGCCCGCCCCCCGGCGGGTTCGCGCGGCACTCGCCGGGCAGCGCCGGAAAGGTACGTCCGTCACCCCGCCTTGAAGGCCGCGCCCTTCATCCCCATATGACTCCGCATTCGGGCACCAATGCCCCGCTGTGTGGAGAACTCCCCCTTGACCACTATCGTTTCTGTCCGCCGCAACGGCAAAGTCGTCATGGGCGGCGACGGCCAGGTTTCCCTTGGCAACACCGTCATGAAAGGCAACGCGAAGAAGGTCCGCCGCCTCTACCACGGCCAGGTGCTGGCCGGTTTCGCCGGCGCCACCGCCGACGCCTTCACCCTCTTCGAGCGTTTTGAGCAGCAGCTTGAAAAACACCAGGGCCACCTGGTCCGCGCCGCCGTCGAGCTGGCCAAGGACTGGCGCACCGACCGCTCCCTGAGCCGCCTGGAAGCCATGCTGGCGGTGGCCAACAAGGACGCCTCGCTGATCATCACCGGCAACGGCGACGTGGTCGAACCCGAGCACGGGCTGATCGCCATGGGCTCCGGCGGCGGCTTCGCCCAGGCCGCGGCCATGGCCCTGTTGCAGAAGACCGACGAGAGCATGGGCGCCCGCGAGATCGCCGAGACCGCGCTGAACATCGCCGGCTCCATCTGCGTGTTCACCAACCAGAACCTCACCATCGAGGAGCTCGACAGCGCCGTCTGAGGCCCTGTCGCTCCGGAGTAGCCGAACAAATGTCCATGACTCCCCGCGAGATCGTCCACGAACTCAACCGCCACATCATCGGCCAGGACGACGCCAAGCGCGCCGTTGCCATCGCCCTGCGCAACCGCTGGCGGCGCATGCAGCTGCCGGCCGAGCTGCGCGCCGAGGTGACGCCGAAGAACATCCTGATGATCGGCCCCACCGGCGTCGGCAAGACCGAGATCGCCCGGCGCCTGGCCAAGCTGGCCAACGCCCCCTTCATCAAGGTGGAAGCGACCAAGTTCACCGAGGTGGGCTACGTCGGCCGCGACGTCGAGTCGATCATCCGCGACCTGGCCGATGCCGCGATCAAGATGCTCCGCGAGCAGGAAGTGCAGAAGGTCAAGTACCGCGCCGAGGACGCCGCCGAGGAACGCATCCTCGACGCCCTGCTGCCGCCGGCGCGCACCGCGGGCTTCGGCGACGAGCCGGCGCGCGAGGACTCCAACACCCGCCAGCTGTTCCGCAAGCGCCTGCGCGAGGGCCAGCTGGACGACAAGGAAATCGACGTGGAAGTGGCCGACGTCCCGGCCGGCGTGGAAATCATGGCGCCGCCCGGCATGGAGGAGATGACCAACCAGTTGCAGAACCTGTTCTCCAACATGGGCAAGGGCAAGCGCAAGACGCGCAAGCTGAAGGTCGCCGAGGCCATGAAGCTGATCCGCGACGAGGAAGCCCAGCGCCTGGTCAACGAAGAGGACCTAAAGGCCCGTGCCCTGGAGGCGGTGGAGCAGAACGGCATCGTCTTCATCGACGAGATCGACAAGATCGCCAAGCGCGGCAACGTCGGCGGTGCCGACGTTTCCCGCGAGGGCGTGCAGCGCGACCTGCTGCCGCTGATCGAGGGCTGTACCGTCAATACCAAGCTGGGCATGGTCAAGACCGACCACATCCTGTTCATCGCCTCGGGCGCCTTCCACCTGTCCAAGCCCAGCGACCTGGTGCCGGAACTGCAGGGCCGCCTGCCGATCCGCGTCGAGCTCAAGGCCCTGACCCCGGACGACTTCAAGCGCATCCTGCGCGAGCCGCACGCCTCGCTCACCGAGCAGTACACCGCGCTGCTGAAGACCGAGGGCCTGGATATCGCCTTCGCCGACGACGGCATCCAGCGCCTGGCGGAAATCGCCTGGCAGGTCAACGAGAAGACCGAGAACATCGGCGCCCGCCGCCTGCACACCCTGCTGGAACGCCTGCTGGAGGAAGTCTCCTTCGACGCGGCCGACCTGGCCAGCGAGCACAGCGACAAGCCGATCGTGATCGACGCCGCCTACGTCAACGGCCACCTGGGCGAGCTGGCGCAGGACGAGGATCTGTCGCGGTATATTCTTTAAGAGCGGCTGCAGGCTACAAGCTACAAGCTGCAAGCAAGAGCGAAGAGCCGGTGGCCTCACCGTCGCTGCAGGCAATAGCGACGGGCTGATCCCCCTGTAGGAGCGAGCTTGCTCGCGAACCAGACCTGGCACCGTGCCAACCCGGTTCGCGAGCAAGCTCGCTCCTACGAAGAGCCGCCTGTAGCCTTTAGCCGGAGTTTCCCATGCACATTCCCTCTGCCATCCAGCTGCACAAGGCCTCGCGCACGCTTACCCTGAAGTACGGCGAGCAGTCCTATGACCTCTCCGCCGAGTTCCTGCGCGTGCATTCGCCCTCGGCCGAGGTGCAGGGCCATGGCAACCCGATCCTCCAGGTCGGCAAGCTGAACGTCGCCCTGGTCGGTTTGGAGCCGGCCGGGCAGTACGCGCTCAAGCTGACCTTCGACGACGGCCACGACAGCGGCCTGTACAGCTGGGACTACCTCTACCAGCTGTGCACCCGCAAGGACCAGCTGTGGGCCGAGTACCTCGCCGAGCTAGCCGCCGCCGGCAAGTCCCGCGACCCCGACGAGTCGGTGGTCAAGCTGATGCTCTGAACCCACCTTTGCGCCGGTTTACCGGCCGCCGCCGCGCCAGCATCCTCCTGCCCCCGATCAGGGCACGTCATTTGCAACATTCGCCCTGCACACTGGAAACCGCGTGTTTCCTGTGTCCGGGCTGCGGACGAGCGAGCGCTCTAGGGCGCGTTTTCTAATCTTTCGCGACATACTCGGGCGCAGGGAACCACGCTGCACCAGCTTGCGCGGCGGGAGAATCTCGGGTAACCAAGTCAGTGCAACGCCGTTGCAGACGCGGGCCCCGGACCCCCAGCGATGCCGCCAAGTGTTGACATGCGTGGAGCCTGCTCCACGTTCCGCTAACCCGAGCAGTACTTGGCCCGTCACCTAGGTGCAGCCCCGCCAGTATTCGTCTCAGGACAATGGAGCGTCGCCGATGACCGAAAAGAAGAACAACGATCTGTCCCAGCAAGCCGCGGAAAACACCCTGAACCTCAACCCGGTGATAGGCATTCGCGGCAAGGATTTGTTGTCCACTGCCCGCATGGTGCTGCTGCAGGCCCTCAGGCAGCCCTTCCACAGCGTCAAGCACGTCGGCCATTTCGGCCTGGAGCTGAAGAATGTCCTGCTCGGTACCTCGGACCTGCGCCCGGCCGACGACGACCGCCGCTTCAACGACCCGGCCTGGAGCCAGAACCCGCTGTACCGCCGCTACCTGCAGACCTACCTGGCCTGGCGCAAGGAGCTGCACCAGTGGATCGGCAACAGCGACCTGTCGCCCCAGGACATCAACCGCGGCCAGTTCGTCATCAGCCTCATGACCGAAGCCATGGCGCCGACCAACACCCTGAGCAACCCGGCCGCGGTCAAGCGCTTCTTCGAGACCGGCGGCAAGAGCCTGCTCGACGGCCTCAGCCACCTGGCCAAGGACCTGGTGAACAACGGCGGCATGCCCAGCCAGGTCAACATGGGCGCCTTCGAGGTCGGCAAGAACCTGGCCACCACCGAAGGCGCGGTGGTGTTCCGCAACGACGTGCTGGAGCTGATCCAGTACCGCCCGATCACCGAGAGCGTGCACGAGCGCCCGCTGCTGGTGGTGCCGCCGCAGATCAACAAGTTCTACGTCTTCGACCTGTCGCCGGAGAAGAGCCTGGCGCGCTTCTGCCTGCGCAACCAGGTGCAGACCTTCATCGTCAGCTGGCGCAACCCGACCAAGGCCCAGCGCGAATGGGGCCTGACCACCTACATCGAGGCGCTCAAGGAAGCCATCGACGTGGTCCTGGCCATCACCGGCAGCAAGGACCTGAACATGCTCGGCGCCTGCTCCGGCGGCATCACCACCGTCACCCTGCTCGGCCACTACGCGGCCCTGGGCGAGGAGAAGGTGCACGCCTTCACCCAGATGGTCAGCGTGCTCGACTTCGAACTGGACACCACCGTCGCCCTGTTCGCCGACGAGAAGACCCTCGAGGCCGCCAAGCGCCGCTCCTACCAGTCCGGCGTGCTGGAAGGCAAGGACATGGCCAAGGTGTTCGCCTGGATGCGCCCCAACGACCTGATCTGGAACTACTGGGTCAACAACTACCTGCTGGGCAACGAGCCGCCGGCCTTCGACATCCTGTTCTGGAACAACGACACCACGCGCCTGCCGGCCGCGCTGCACGGCGAACTGGTGGAGATGTTCAAGACCAACCCGCTGGCCCGCCCCGGTGCGCTGGAAGTGGGCGGCACGCCCATCGACCTCAAGCAGGTCACCTGCGACTTCTACTGCCTGGCCGGCCTCAACGACCACATCACCCCCTGGGAAGCCTGCTACCGCTCGGCGCGCCTGCTCGGCGGCAAGTGCGAGTTCATCCTCTCCAACAGCGGGCACATCCAGAGCATCCTCAACCCGCCGGGCAACCCCAAGGCACGCTTCATGACCGGCCCGGACCTCTCCGTCGATCCCAAGACCTGGCAGGAGAACTCCAGCAAGCACGCCGACTCCTGGTGGCTGCACTGGCAACAGTGGCTGGCCGAGCGCGCGGGCAAGCTGAAAAAGGCGCCGACCGCCCTGGGCAACAAGGCCCACCCGGCTGGCGAAGCATCCCCCGGCACCTACGTACACGAACGATGAAGACAGAAAACCTACCCGAAGCCACGCCGGAACGGCAGGTGCCGGCGCAACCCGAGCCGGCGCCGCCGGCCGCGCGCCCGCGCAAGGCACGCGCCGCAACCCCGGAAGCCGAAGCGCAGCAGCCGGCCGAGGCCCGCGCGCGCGTGCTCGCGCCGCAGCCCTTCGTGTTCCGCACCATCGACCTGGACGGGCAGACCATCCGCACCGCCGTGCGGCCGGGCAAGGGGCACATGACGCCGCTGCTGATCTTCAACGGCATCGGCGCCAACCTGGAGCTGGTGTTCCCCTTCGTCGCCGCGCTGGACCCGGACCTGGAGGTGATCGCCTTCGACGTGCCCGGCGTCGGCGGCTCATCCACGCCGAGCACGCCCTACCGCTTCCCCGGCCTGGCCAAGCTGGCGGCGCGCATGCTCGACTACCTGGACTACGGCCAGGTCACCGCCATCGGCGTGTCCTGGGGCGGCGCCCTGGCCCAGCAGTTCGCCCACGACTACCCCGAGCGCTGCAAGAAGCTGATCCTGGCGGCCACTGCCGCCGGGGCGGTGATGGTCCCGGGCAAGCCCAAGGTGCTCTGGCGCATGGCCAGCCCGCGGCGCTACATCCAGCCGTCCTACGGCGCGCACATCGCCCCGGACATCTACGGCGGCGCCTTCCGCCGCGACCCGAAGCTGGCCATGGCCTTCGCCGCCAAGGTGCGTTCCTCGGGCAAGCTGGGCTACTACTGGCAGCTGTTCGCCGGCCTGGGCTGGACCAGCATCCACTGGCTGCACCACATCCGCCAGCCGACCCTGGTGCTGGCCGGCGACGACGACCCGATCATCCCGCTGGTGAACATGCGCCTGCTGGCCTGGCGCATCCCCAACGCGGAGCTGCACGTGATCGACGACGGCCACCTGTTCCTGGTGACCCGCGCCGAGACGGTGGCGCCGATCATCATGAAGTTCCTCGCCGAGGAACGGCAGCGCGCGGTCATGCACCCGCGGCCGTTCGCCCCCAAGGCCGGCTGACCCCCGGCCTGGATCATCGCCTCGTAACAGTGCACGTTCATCGTCGATGGCCGGCAGGCGCGTCGATTCGTGCCTATGCTTCAGCTCCTGCGCGCGTCAGGAACGCGCCTGCGCCGATTCTGGTACGGGCCTTGCTGCGCCCGACTCACGACGGTTCTTTTCCCAGGGAGCGCTGCACATGCGAGAGAACTCCAGCACCGGCAGGCTGCCGGCCCCCGCCGACTTCATGAATGCCCAGAGCGCCATGGTCGGCCTGCGCGGCAAGGACATGCTGTCCACTCTGCGCCAACTGGCCTTCCAGGGCGTGCGCCGGCCGCTGCACAGCGCCCGCCACCTGGCGGCCTTCGGCAAGCAGATGGGCCACGTGCTGCTGGGCGACTCGCCGCTGCAGCCCAACCCCCAGGACGCCCGCTTCCAGGACCCGTCCTGGCGCCTCAACCCCTTCTACCGGCGCACCCTGCAGGCCTACCTGGCCTGGCAGCAGCAGTTGCTGGCGTGGATCGACGAAAGCGACCTGGACGGCGACGACCGCGCCCGCGCGCGCTTCCTGCTGTCGCTGTTCGCCGACGCCATGGCGCCGACCAACAGCCTGATCAACCCGCTGGCGGTCAAGGAACTGTTCAACACCGGCGGGCAGAGCCTGCTCAAGGGCGGCCGCCACCTGCTCGACGACCTGCTGCACAACGGCGGCATGCCCAGCCAGGTCAACAAGCACGCCTTCGAGGTCGGCCGCAACCTGGCCACCACGCCGGGCGCCGTGGTGTTCCGCAGCGAGGTGCTCGAACTCATCCAGTACAAGCCCCTGGGCGAGCACCTGCACGCCAAGCCGCTGCTGATCGTCCCGCCGCAGATCAACAAGTACTACATCTTCGACCTGAGCCCGGAGAAGAGCTTCGTCCAGTACGCCCTGAAGAACAACCTGCAGCTGTTCATGGTCAGCTGGCGCAACCCCGACGCGCGCCACCGCGAATGGGGCCTGTCGACCTACGTGAAGGCCCTCGACGAAGCCATCGAGGTGGCCCGCTCGATCAGCGGCAGCCGCAGCGTCAACCTGATGGGCGCCTGCTCCGGCGGCCTGACCATCGCCGCGCTGCAGGGCCACCTGCAGGCCCGCCGGCAGCTGCGCAAGATCGCCAGCGCCACCTACCTGGTGAGCCTGCTGGACAGCCAGGTGGAAACCCCGGCGGCGCTGTTCGCCGACGAGCAGACGCTGGAAAGCACCAAGCGCCGCTCCTACCAGCACGGCGTGCTGGAGGGCAAGGACATGGCCAAGGTGTTCGCCTGGATGCGCCCCAACGACCTGGTGTGGAACTACTGGGTCAACAACTACCTGCTGGGCAAGCTGCCGCCGGCCTTCGACATCCTCTACTGGAACAACGACAACACCCGCCTGCCGGCCGCCCTGCACGGCGACTTCCTCGACTTCTTCAAGCACAACCCGCTGGCCCGCCCGGGCGCCATGGAGGTGTGCGGCACCTCCATCGACCTGAAGAAGGTGGCGGTGGACAACTTCCACGTCGCCGGCATCACCGACCACATCACCCCCTGGGACGCGGTCTACCGCTCGGCCCTGCTGCTGGGCGGCGACAGCCGCTTCGTGCTGTCCAACAGCGGGCACATCCAGAGCATCCTCAACCCGCCGGGCAACCCCAAGGCCTGCTACTTCGAGAACGGCAAGCTCAGCTCCGACCCGCGCGCCTGGTACTACGACACCCAGCGCCAGGAAGGCAGCTGGTGGCCGCTGTGGCTGGCGTGGATCCAGGAGCGCTCGGGCGAACGCCGGCCGGTGAGCTTCGAACTGGGCAATGCCGAGCACCCGCCGATGGAAGCGGCGCCGGGGACCTATGTGCACGAGCGGTGAGCGGCGCTCGCCCTGCGCGCGAATCGCGAACGGAGTCCGCTCCTACG